>CAYZDM010000001.1:0-24569 GCA_964476875.1 uncultured Sandaracinaceae bacterium
ATGATCGTGGGCAGGATGTAGTGGTGGTACTTGGTGACCATCACGCTGAAGAGCACGAACGAAGACAAGAGCCACATCGCCAGGAACAACACCATCTCGCCGCGCCCGTCGCGCTCCCCCCGCGCCCGGAGCCAGAAGCAAACCATCGCCGCGGCTGGCACCAATGCGATCCAAGGGAACGTGGCGTAGCCGATCTGAGTTAGGAAGTACTCGATGGTTCCCGTGTCGCCGTGCACACCGCTTGCGAGTCGATTGATGTGGTCGTGAATCAGTAGCCGGTTCGTGAACGCCGGTCCGTGTCGCACGTACATGGCGAGGTACCAGGGCAGGCTCACGGCCGTCACGATCACCACGCCCGTCGCCACTCGGAGCTCTCCCTGTCCGAGCAGTGCCCAGCGCCGAGAGGCGATGAGATAGAAGAGGGCGGCCGCGCCCGGGATCGCCAAGCCCGGAAGGCCCTTGGCCATGAATGCGACAGCGCAGAAAAAATAGAACCCGTACATCAGGAGTGCACGCACCCGTCGCTCCTTGCGAAGGAGCATCGCGAGCCCGGCAAGGACGGTGAGCCAGAGGATTCCTTGGACGAACGGCTGGCCTCCGAGACCGGGGACTCTCGGGGTCTGGTCACGGGGGTTTGGGTTGCCTGGGATGTCGAGATTGCCCGCCGATCCGTGGAGGAAGCGATCGGGATGCGCCACGAGGCCAGCGCCCTCGACCCAGGAGAGGTTGCGGGAGATCAGGTACACCGCCTGCGGCAGGATCATCACGACGAGCGCGAACAACACCAGATGCTGAAGTGCGAACCTGAAGCGTCCGATCCGAAAGACCGTCGCCTCGCGCTCCGGATTCTCTTGCATGGCGACCAGCAAACAGCAGACCGCGATCGTGATCGCTGCCACGAGAGGAAGATCGGTGATCGCTTGATGCGAAATGAAAAAGAACTGCGGCATGGTTGCCGTCACCAGCGTGGCGAGGACGCCAGCACGCGTGCCGAAGTAGCGACGCGTGGTCGCGTAGATCGCTCCGAGCGCCGCGAAGGCCATCAGCAGAGTCGGAAGCCTCAATGCCCACTCAGGGTTCGCCGGGTTCGCGTCCGGCATGAAATCGACCCCGAGGAACCCCATACTCAGGGCCTCCATCCAAAACAGCAGCACCGGTTTCGACCAGAACCACTTGTCCTGCGCCCACCAGAGGCTGATCCAGTCGTTCCGCGCGAGGATCTCCCGGGCGACTTCCCCGTAGTGAGTTTCCCAGGGGTCCCAGAGGCCGGTGGTACCGAGGAGCGGGATGTAGATCAAAGCGATCGCGATCAGGACGAGGAGCCCAGGTCGCCGGAGAGCCGGCGGGATCAAGCACAGCAGCGCCAGAACGATCGCGATGGGCAGCGCCTCGTACCCTCCGATCCCAGCGCCGACACCGAGTACCACCAGCGCCACCCCGAGCCACGAAACCGGTGAAAAGCGCTCGTCGGGGTGCCGGCCCAACTCGGTGTCCGTCCACGCCTTCGCTGGGCCCATCGGCGCCGGTACGAGCCACGCGACCCACGCCACGCTCGCCACCACGACGATTAATGCGCCCCACAACGGACCCAGCGGGAATGGTTCACGGTTGGCCATCCAGAGCGCCATGCCGACGCTAGCCGTCAGTGCCGTGACCAAGGCGACTGGATTTCTCAGCGTCGTGCCGGTGTTCATTCTGGCCCGACGGTGGATTCTCTGAGGTTGAATCGAATGAGCCCCTCGGACGGAACGACGAGGCTTCTCAAGTGGTCGACGCCCCGATTTTCGGGTCCGGACACGGTGATTCGGACCTCATACTCGCCGGGTTGTAGCCGCACCGTGTGGCGGAACGTATCGGGTTTTCCCTCTGATCGGGTGAATCGGACGCTCGCTACGGCTTCTCCCTCATGTAGGTAGTCGACATCGAGATTGGTGACGTTCGGGCCCGGGCTGTAGGCGATCTCGACGTCGCGAGGCCAGACCCGAGCCAACAGACCGCCGACGAAGACCATGCCGATGACGGCGATCAGCGTCGCGACCCTACGCCTGGTTGACGATGGCCCTATGTTTGATCCCAGGTCCGCCATGCTGGTGGCTTTTACCAAATTCTCAGAGGGTCAGTACCTTGGCACCAAATAGAGACGGTGTTAAATTGAGGTGTGCCCCGTTAATGCACTGTCATGGTCCGCCTCACCAATATTCTTGAGAAGGTGCAGGGATACCATCCCCGAGCCGACACCGATCTGATCAACAAGGCCTACGTCTATGCCTCGCGCATGCACGACGGGCAGACGAGAAAGTCGGGCGACGCTTACTTCACGCATCCGGTGTCGGTCGCGGACATCATTGCCGACATGCGACTCGATGCCTCGAGTGTCTGCGCCGCGCTACTCCACGACGTCGTCGAAGATTGCGAAGCTAGCATCCCCGACATCAAAACGGTGTTCGGTGAGGAAGTCGCGTTTCTGGTCGACGGTGTGACCAAGCTCGGCAAGGTCAACTTCGCCTCGCGTGAAGACAGGCAGGCCGAGAGCTTCCGGAAGATGCTCGTCGCGATGGCGCGCGACATCCGTGTGCTCTTGGTAAAGCTCGCCGACCGTCTCGACAACATGCGGACGCTCGAGCACATGTCGACTGCCGCGCAAGAACGCATCGCGCGCGAGACGGTGGAGATCTATGCGCCGCTCGCCGGACGCCTCGGGATTCAATGGCTCAAGGCAGAACTCGAAGACCTGAGCTTCAAACATCTCGAGCCCGAGGCGTACGCGGCGTTGGACGAACAGGTCAAAGCCGTCGCGAAGAACACCGACAACTACATGGCGGATGTCACCGCCAAACTGAAGAAGATGCTGCTCACGCGAGGCTTCTCGGTGCAGATCAGTGGGCGACGCAAGCATCTCTACTCGCTTCACCGCAAGATGAAATCGAGCGGCATTGGCTTCGAACAAGTTCACGACTTCGTGGCGTTCCGAGTCATTACGGAGAGCGTGGCTGACTGTTATGCCACGCTCGGCGTGATTCATTCGGAGTGGACGCCGGTGCCGGGGCGCTTCAAGGACTACATCGCGCTACCGAAGTCCAACATGTACCAGTCGCTCCACACGACGGTCATCGGGCCCGCGAGTCGTCGCGTCGAGATCCAGATCCGCACCCACGAGATGCACCGAACCGCCGACTACGGCATCGCGGCCCACTGGCAGTACAAAGAGCACACCGGCGGAATTGATCCGAAGGATGCGGCCCGTTTCGTCTGGCTTCGTCAGCTCTTGGAGTTCCAAAAGGAAGTAGCCGACCCGGAGGAGTTCTACGAGAGTGTGAAGGTCGACCTCTTCCCGGAGGATGTGTATGTCTTCACCCCCAAAGGCGACGTTAAAACCATTCCGCGCGGCGCGACGCCGATCGACTTCGCGTATGCGGTTCACTCCGAGGTTGGTCATCGATGCTCCGGCGCGCGCGTCAACGGAGCGATCGTTCCGCTGCGGCACAAGCTCCAGAACGGCGACGTGGTCGAGATCCTCACCAGTAAGAATCATCACCCGAGCAAGGATTGGCTGGAGTTTGCGATCACCAGTCGTGCCCGCGGGCGCATTCGGGCCTATCTACGTACCGAGGAGAGGAAACACGCGATCAAGCTAGGCAAGGAGCTGCTCGAGAAGGAGCTGCGCAAGAGTGACATGTCGCTTTCACGCTTCTTGAAGAGCAAGCGCAGCAAAGAAGTGCTCTCCCACTTTCGCGTCGGCACCCCCGAGGAGCTCTACGCCCGAATCGGCATCGGGAAGCTCGCGCTCCCCACCGTAATGGAAGAGGTGATTCCAAGCGAAGATACCGAGCGTGACAGTCTGCGCCCCGGGTTCATCGAGCGCACGGTGCAGCGCGTGTCTGGCGATGTCGACGCCGCTGGGATCCGAATTCAGGGGATGGACAACATGCTCGTGCGGTTCGCACAGTGTTGCAATCCGGTCCCCGGCGACCCCGTCACCGGTTGGATTACCCGCGGCCGCGGGGTTTCGGTCCATCGCAGGGGCTGTCCTCGCGTCTTAGAGCTGGATTTGGAGCGACGTGTTCAGGTGAGCTGGGCCGACGACATCGACGTCGATCTTCCCGTCTCTCTTCGCGTGATGACGGACGATCGTGCCGGGATCCTCGCATCGGTGTCTTCCGTGTTTTCCTCGAAGGGCATCAGCATCAGCGAGGCGTCCTGCCTGTCCAAGGACGGCCGCGCCGAAAATATGTTTCACTTTCGCGTAGGGGATATCGATCGATTGCGAGATGTCATGCGCGGCGTGGCCAAGGTGAAGGGCGTCATCGACGTCGAACGGGTCTAGTGCGTCTGGTGGGTCTGGCGGGCCACGCCTGGCCGGTCCGGTCGCTCAAGCGTCGTCTTGCGACGATGACCGCCACACGATCGCCAAGGCGCCGGCCGCGCCGAGGATGCACGGCAACAGCAGCCACCAACTGATGTGTTCGACCCCTTGGCTCAGCGTGTTGAAGCCCTCGATGCGAATCAATCTTGCCGGCAGCAACAAAGCGATGGCGTTGACTCCGGCGTGCACTGCGATGCTAGCCAGCGTTGATTTCGTGCGCAACGCGATCGCTCCGAGAACGAGCCCACCGAGCGTGGCGTAGACAATCGCCGCGGGGTCGAGGTGGACCGCCCCGAAGAGTATCGAGCTCCAAATCAGCGCCGGGCGAGCGCCATACCGATGCTCCAGGTCTGGGAGCAGCCATCCTCTAAACAGCAACTCTTCACCGACGGGCGCCACCAGAACGAAGGCGGTCAGCGCTGCGAGACCTCCGGACCAGGTCGTCGGGTTCATGAGTCGGTGGCGTCGTGCCAACTCGTCGAAGCTCAGGGGCCAGACCTCTTGTATGAGGTTGCCAAGCTCGGCGAACGGTAGCTGCATGCACGCGCCTGCAAGGAAGCACAGAGCCACGATCTCCCCCATGAGGGGTCGAACGCGTACGGCGTCGAGGAAGCTCGCTTCTCTATGTTGGTGAGGAAACACCGTCGCGAAGAGGACTCCGAAGGTGGCCGCTGGCACCAACGCGGAGTTCATCGGGACCGCCTGCGCCGCACGGGCCGCCTCACCCCAGCTCGGCGAGAGGCTCCTCAGCTGCAGGAAGCCAGCCAGGGCCATGAACGCCGTGTTCAGGACCGGTATCGCCATCGCGATGACCAGCGCTCGGAGATATCCGCCCATGGCAACGCGCAGCCTGACACGAACTCCCGGAGACTGGGCAAGATATGAACCTGCTTTGATCGGCGGACCCTGCTATAGCGGCTGGACAGCATGAGGATCCGTATCCTGTTCATTCTTGGGTTGCTGAGCCTCACGGTCGCGTGTGCCCACTCCAAATCGACCACGACCGGCGCCCGCGTCAAGGGGGCGGAGCCGATCCCTCAGGCCGAGTATCCAGACGAAACACGACGTTTTCTCCGGATGTCGCTCGACGACCCGGAGCGGTTGAAGCTGCGCGATCGCCTAATCGCGACGGTCGTGGAGAAGGCGCAGAACCTCGCCGACGTCGGGGACTATGAGGGAGTGGTTCTCGAGGTCAGCCGCCTAACCGTGTTCCTCTCCCCTGAGGACTACGGCGCTGGCGTGCTTCCGAAGTCCATTGAACCCATCGCGAAGCACATCGCCGAACGTGGCGGACGGCTTGGCGACGAGGGGTATGTTCTCGGGGCAGACTTCATCCTCGAACGTTTGACCGGGGACGAGGTGTACCAGGAGCGGTACGACGCCGTCGCAACCTGGGGACGCGAAGCGCGCGCCAATCTCGACACAGTCTCCGAGCAATACGCCGGCCTCATTTCAGTTTGGATCGACCACGCGGATTTGACTCCCGCGCCCGAAGTCCTCGACACGCTCGCCGGCCTGCACATCGCAGGGCGCGAGGCGGTTGCTACGGAGAGCGCCGAGAACCGACGCCGTCTCGGCATCGGCGGCGAGCGTCAGCTCAGGTTGGCCCCGTTGAACGTCGCAGCGGTTTATCTTTCGCACGGGGATCTAGCGTCGGCCATCAAGAAGGTGGAGTCGATGGATGCCGGTGGCGAGCTTCAGCTGCGTCTCCTCGACCTGATGCGAACGGCCGGTACCAACGACGAAATAGGCGCGGCGGCGACCTCCGAGCTCATCGAGGGATACCGCGTGGCGCGGGCCGATGTCGCGTTGGGGCTTTGCCGGTCGGCGATGCTTCGATTTCCCCAAGACCATCGCTTTCCGACCTGCATGGCGCGAATCGCAGCCGATTCAGAGGAATTCGCCGACGCGACCGCGTGGTACGTGATCGCAATCGAGCTAGCGCCCGAGATGATCGAGCTCTACGACGAAGCACTCGGTCAGCTCGACGAGTTCATCAAGACCCGTTTGGCGGACCCGCATCCGGAGCGATCGGGCTCGCTTGCACGGGGTGCAGAGACCATTCTCGCCGAACGACAGAAGCGCTGGCCGGACTCCATGCCGCCGATTGCGCCCAACGAGCTGGAGTTCCTCATCGGGATGCTCGAGATGAACGCGGGCCGAGTCGAAGAGGCCCAGAAGCGTTTCGAGAAGAGCATCGAAGCGGACGAGGATCCGGGCGCCCTGTCGCAACTAGGGCTGCTTTTGGAGCGAACGGGTCGTCCCGGAGAGGCGGAGAAGCGCTATCTTCGCGCCCTGTCGCTCGCGCCGTCCGATACGCTTGCGAGCGACCTCCAACGCGCCGACATTTTCGAGAATTTGGGGAACGTCTCGCGCGCCATGGGCAAGACGAGCCAGATGACCGCGCACTACGAGGCCGCGCTGGCGGCGTGGAACGAAGCGCGCGACCAGGTGGAGGGACCCACTGCCGCGTTGGTGGAACTTCGGCGCGGTGTTCTTCTCGACAACTTGGGCCAGCAGGAAGATGCGGTTGAAGCGTTCGAGAATGCAATGTCCGACGCCCCGCAGTGGCGCGACGTCTACGCGACCATCCTCTCGCATTTGGTAGTGTCCAAACCCGATTTTGAGTTCGCCTCGTCGGTTTGGCGTAGATCACAACTACAGATCAGCTTGCCACCCGAGTGGAAGGTCTACTTCACACTTTGGATGCAGCTCATCACTGCCCGGGCTGGTCAGCCGCCTTCCGACGAGCAAACCGATTTGCTGCGACGTCTCAGTGGTGGCTCCAATTGGTCAGGAAAGCTCGCGAGTTTCGGCGCTGGCGACCTGGACTACGCGGGGCTGATCAGCGTGGCATCGAGTCTCGGTGAAGAGACCGAGGCGCTCTACTACGAAGGCTCTCGGCTCGAGATCGCGGGTGATCGAAAAGCCGCGAATGATCAGTTCCAGCGCGTGCTCGATACGAACATGGTGAGCTTCTTCGAGTACGAGATGGCGAGAAAGCTGCTCCTTCAGCGGAAGAGGGCCGGCGAGCCCAAGCGGTGATCGACTTCGAGAAGCTCGGGAAGCTCTATCTCGGGAGGCGCATCGAGCCCAGCCACGACGAGCCGAGCGAGATTCCCGTTCTGTACGATTCGAAAGATCTCACCACGCATGCCGTCTGCGTCGGAATGACCGGCAGCGGGAAGACCGGCTTGTGCCTGACGCTCCTCGAGGAGGCCGCGATCGATGGCATTCCGGCCCTGTGCATCGACCCCAAGGGCGACCTTGGCAATCTCCTGCTCACGTTTCCCGAGCTCAAACCGGGCGACTTCGAGCCCTGGATCGACCCCGCGGAAGCCGAACGAAAGGGCCGTTCGGTGACGGAGCAGGCCGAAGCTGTGTCCGCCCTGTGGCGCGAAGGTCTCGCGAAGTGGGGGCAGGACGGCGCACGAATCGCGCGGTTCAAAGAGGCCGTCGACATCAGCATCTACACACCGGGGAGCTCTGCGGGCCGACCGCTTCGTGTACTGGAATCATTTGCCGTCCCGGATGAACAGGCCGACGATGACGAACGGCGCGATGAGCTCATGGGCGCTGTCTCAGGCCTGCTCGCGCTCGTCGGGATCGACCCGGATCCGGTCAACAGCAAAGAGCACATTCTTCTCTCGAATCTGCTCCATGACGCCTGGTCCAAGGGCAAGTCGCTCGAGCTGGGCGATCTCATTCGGGCGATTTCGGACCCCCCGATCGATCGCGTCGGTGTCATGGATCTCGAGACGTTCTATCCCGCGGCCGACCGCGAGAAGCTCGCCATGCGGCTCAACGGAGTCTTGGCGTCGCCCGGCTTTTCTGCTTGGCTCGAAGGCGAGCCGCTCGATATTCAGAGCCTTCTATGGACCGATGAGGGCAAGCCTCGAATCACCATTCTGTCGATCGCGCATCTGAGCGAAGCCGAACGGATGTTTTTCGTCAGCACGCTGCTCAATCGCGTCGTCTCCTGGGTGCGCACTCAGTCGGGGACATCGAGTCTCCGCGCGATCTTGTACATGGATGAGGTGTTCGGGTTTCTTCCGCCGGTGGCTGAGCCTCCGTCGAAGCGACCGCTTCTCACACTCCTCAAGCAGGCGCGCGCCTATGGGTTTGGTGTCGTGCTTGCGACCCAGAACCCGGTCGACCTCGACTACAAGGCGCTGTCGAACTGCGGCACCTGGTTTCTCGGACGCTTGCAAACCGCGGGCGACGTGGCGCGCGTCGTCGATGGGCTGGAAGGAGCGTCATCAGCGGCCGGCGGCGCTGTCGATCGCGGAGAGATTGAGCGATTGCTCGCCGGTCTTCGGAGCCGAGTGTTCCTTCTGCACAACACACACGAGCACGGCCCGGTCTTGTTCCACACCCGCTGGGCGATGTCGTATCTGCGAGGACCGCTCACGCGCCAACAGATCAAGCTTCTGAACCCGCGCGATGAGCGCGCCAGTTCGGCCCCGGCTGACATAGCCAAGCCGACGCGAGCGGGAGGCTCCCAAAGCGTCCGACCGATTCTTCCGGCGGGGATCGAAGAGGTTTTCCTGAGCGAGGAGGCCGGCACGTACAGACCCCAGGTCGCCGCGTCGGTCTCCCTTCACTATGTACGGGCTTCTCACGGGCTCGACGTTTGGGAAGAGCAAGTGATCCTGGCGCCCCTCGAACAGGACTCGCCATGGGACTCCGCGTTGGTCTGTGAGCCGGGCGAGCTTGAGTTTGACCACGATGCCCCTGAGGACGCACAGTTCATCGCGCCGCCCGCAGGGTCAGTGGGGAAGGGCCGCTTCCGCAGCTACGGCAAGCAAATCAAGACGCACTTCTATCAGAATCGGCCCAAGCACCTCTGGCGTTGCAAAGCCTTGAAGCTCCAATCGAAGCCGGGGGAAACCAAAGCCGAGTTCTCGGCGAGAGTGCAACTCGCGAGGCGGGAGAAGCGCGACGACGCGGCGGAGAAACTGCGGGGGCGGTACGCCAAGAAGGTTCAGCAGATCGAGGACAGGGTTCGCCGCGCCGAGGCGCGCGTCGAGCGTGAACAGGGCCAGGTCGATCAACAGAAACTGCAAACCGGGATCTCGCTGGGCGCCACCGTGCTAGGGGCGATCTTTGGCAGGCGAGGGATCGGGAGTGCGACCAGCGCAGCGCGGGGCGCGGGTAGGGTTGCCCGCGAGCGCGAGGATGTACGACGCGCGGAAGAGAGCGTGCGTGACCTCGAAGAGGCGCAGCGGGCGCTCGAGATCGAGCTTGAAGACGCGGTCCGTGATCTTCAGTCGGATGCTGCGCTCGCTGGACCCGAGGTCGAGGAAATCATCGTGCGACCGAGGAAGTCGGACCTCGACGTCTCGGACCTCAAACTTGCTTGGAAGCCAGACTGACCGTCTCGAACGCTTCGCGTACCTCGGCGGGCGCTTCGACCAGCTCGATAAGCACGCCTTCCCCGCCTATGGGCGCGGCCTCGTTGCCCTTTGGATGGATGAAACAGACGCGATGGCCGGCTGCACCGGGCCGGATCCCACCGGGTGTGAATCGCACGCCTTGCCCTCCGAGCCACTCCACCGCCAGGTCGATGTCGTCGACCCAAAGCCCGATGTGATTTAGCGGCGGCGTGTCGACGCGGGGCTTCTTCCCGGGGTCGATGGGCTGCATCAGGTCGACCTCGACCGTGAAGGCACCCGCGCCCATGGTCACGATGTCTTCGTCGACATTTTCCTTCTCGCTCTTGAAATTGCCGTGGGGTGTCAGCCCCAATGTGTCCACCCAGAGGCGGCGAAGAGCACTCTTGTCAGCGGCACCGACGGCGACCTGCTGGATTCCCAAAACCTTGAACGGACGAGCTGTCATGTTTCCTCTTTTGGAGCGTCCGACCATACCCCGGTTGCCGGGCATGTCCACATGGGACAATCTCGCCCCGTGAAGACCTCCCTCACCGGAATCAAGCCGACGCACCTTCCGCATTTGGGTAATTACCTGGGCGCGATACGACCTGCGTTGTCGCTCGTCGACGAATACCGAACCCTCTATTTCATCGCCGACTATCATGCGGTGACCACGGTTCGCGATGCAGACGCGTTGCGCGGTTACATTCGTGACGTCGCCGCCACCTGGCTCGCGTGTGGACTCGATCCAGAGCGCACGCTTTTGTACAGGCAGTCCGATGTGCCCGAGGTGTTCGAGCTTACGTGGGTGTTGAGTTGCCTCCTGGCGACTGGGCAACTCGAGCGCGGCCATGCCTACAAGGATGCGTTGGCACGCGGAGAGTCCCCAAGCGCCGGGCTCTTCAACTACCCTGCCCTCATGGCGGCCGACATCCTGTTGTACGACACAGACGTCGTGCCGATCGGCAAGGATCAAAAGCAGCATCTCGAACTCACTCGAGATGTCGCGATGCGACTGAACCACGTCTATGGGGAGGGCACCCTGGTGGTTCCCGAGGCGCTCATCAGCGAGGCGCCGTTGGTTCCGGGGACCGATGGCGAGAAGATGAGCAAGAGCAAGGGCAACGGCATTCCGCTTTTTGAGACGCCGAAGAAGCTGCGCAAAGTAGTCATGGGGATCAAGACCACCTCGGAAGGGCTCGACGATCCAAAAACCGCCGAGGGCGCGACCGTGTATGAGCTGTACCTTCTGGTGGCTCCCGACAAAGCCCCCGAGATGAAGCAGAAGCTCGAAGCAGGCGGCTACGGTTGGGGCCACGCCAAAGAAGATCTGTTTCAAGCGCTCGAGGCGGAGATCGGTCCCAAGCGGGACGCCTATCTATCGATTCGTGCGGACGAAGCGCAGCTCGACGCGATCCTTCACGCGGGCGCTGACAAGGCGCGCGCCAGCGCCCGTACGACGATTCACCGAGTGCGAAGCGCCGTCGGGATCGATTGACTCAGTAGACGCTGCTCCACTGAGAGTCATCGTCGAAGTTTTTATAGTTGTCCTGCTTGCCAGCGGGCGGAGCCTCTTGCTCGACGTCCGGAATGACGAGCAGACCCGGGTGTCCGCTTTCGATCGACTCGTTGGTCAGTAGAAACGTTTGCTTGTGCTTCTGCCAGGTCTGCCGAATGACGGTGTCGGCTAGCACCATCGTGTCTTGGTCGTACCAGCGAACCGACACACGCGAGAAGGCGCCCTCGCCCTCGTCATCGGTGTGCGGGTTCATGCCGAGTATCTCGGTGTCGGCGATCTGAATGTCGCGTCCCCATCGCATGTGCGACAGCTTGAACTGAGGTCGAAACGGTGGCGAGACGAAGCCACTGGCGACGTCCATGCGGCCCCAGCGAGCACCCTCGTTGAGCTCGATCACCGAGTCGCGCATCCGTGTCTCAGGGCTGAGGTTCTGTATCAAGCAGCCGCAAAGGCCGAGCAACAGACCGACCCACCAGAATTGTCTCGCCATGGGCCGACGCTAGGCCCGAGGCTCTACCCTGGGCAACTAATTGGCGAGCCGGGCTCTAGCGGCCTTGTTGTCCGAGTCGACGGCCAACGCTTTGCGCCATGCCTTGCGCGCCGCATTCGTATCGCCTTCCAGCTGCAGCGCGTCGCCGTACAAGACGTGATACTCCGCCCGCCGTGGTCGCTTCCGGACGGCCTTCTTGGCCCACTTGGTGGCCCGGTCGCCGTTCTTCTTCACGAGGAACAGCTTTGCGTACCCCGCCATGGCCTGAGGGTTTTTGGGGTCCAACTCCCACGCCCGATCGAGGGTAGCCTCGGCGAGGGCGAGATTGCCGCTGCGGATCATGGGTAGGGCCCGGTGGACGAGGACGTCGGAGGCCTTGGCCGGATCCCGCGGTAGATTCTGGGTCGGAATCGTTAGGGGCTTCGAATCGGCGCGGACCTTGGCTGCCTTCGACTGCGCTTTCTTCTTGGGATCAGCTTTTGCCGGCTTCGGTTGCGCTTCCTGTTGAGGCTCCGCGCTGGACGGCTCCTCGGTTGGGCTCTTTTCCGGCGCTGATTTCGTCTCCGCCGCCCTCTTGGTCGCCGGGCGTTCGGTGTCTCCGCGCCGCTCGACCGCCTCGAGCCCGTTGACCGGCCCGGTGATGGGGCCCCTGTTGCCGTCGACCTCGGCGTCGGCAACGCCGCTCGTCTCGGCCGCGAGCTCCAGGTCCGGGTGGCTTCGCACCCAGAGCTGCCAAGCGAAGACGCCTAGGCCGCTCAAGAGCGTCAGTAGGAGCAATACCTGAATCCATGCGGCCATCCCATGTGACGCTTGCGCCGGCGCGAGTAGGGTAGCTGGTCCTTCGAGCATTCTCGCGAGTTCGAGGTCATCGTCCTCGTGGTACCTCGGCGCGGGCGGCGGCTTCCGGCTGTGCGGCGGAGGTGGTGGCGGGGTCGGTTTCCGTGCTGCAGGGACGGTTTTGGCCCCCGCGATCTCTTTTTCGGCGAGCATCTCGAACGCTGGAGCAAGGCCTAGCTGAGTCGTTTTCGGCTCGCGCTTGATCGAGTGGTCGGTGTGCTCCCGCTCCGCGTGGTGTTCTTTCACCTCGGCGTTTGTCGGAACGGTCCGTCGCTGCGTTTCGACCCGACCCAGCAGCTGACGAACCTTGTTGGTCGGCGCCTCTTCCTCGGGAAAAGCTTGAGAGGGCGGACCGCCCACCGCGGCCTGGAGATGACGGAAGCGCGGAGGCGCCATGGTGCGCGCACCCTCGAGTTCTGCGGGCGGGCTCGCCCCGGGAGGGACGGTCGCGTACTCTTCGACTTCGGGGTCGGCGGGCGGAAGCGTAGCGGCGTTGACCTCTACACCCCTGACGTCGTCGGCGAACCCCAACTCGTGTGAAACGACGCCGAGGGCTTCGTCGACGGGCATCATGATGTTGGCTACAGACGGGAGGTCTTGTTCCCGCACCGACACACGTCCGGAGTTGAGTCCCCACAGCGCCAGGAGTGCAGGCATCCCCTGCACGCTCTGAGTTCCGTTCTCGTGCAATGTCGCGTACGCACCGACGATCGAATTGTCGGCGATGTCGATCTCGACGGAGCGCTTTTGTCCGGAGATCGTCAGATGGCGAACCCCAGGCATCATACCTAGCGCGCGAAGCAATCGCCCAGGGCCGATGAGCTCGAGCCTCGTATCGAAGTCCACTTCCTCTTCGACCCGGAGGGACATCTCCGAATCTTGCTCGATCATTGGCAGAATACGGCTCGCGAGTTGCCCTAGATCCGGCTCTGCACCCGAGGCTGCGTTTGGCCAGAAGTCCTCCCAACGCACGACCAACATCGAAGCCCAGCGCAGCTGCGGATCTTTTCGTATCGCTCGGACGAACTCGATGCCTTGGCCGCCAACAGCGCCAGAATCCAATACGACGACTTGAGGATCGACCTCGCGGATTCGTGGAATGACCGCGGTCGAAAAATCGGCTGCCGCGATCTGGACGCCTCGGGCGCCCAATACTTGCGCGAGCTTTTCGGCCCGGAGCTCGTCCGAGTCGAGGATCACGACGCGCGCGCCCTGCAGTCCGCTCAGGTCGGCGTCCTGCGTCTCGATCGCATTCGGTAGCGTGGAGAGTCGCCCGCCGCTCGTCTCGTGGAACTCGTACTCGAGCGACTCCGACTCGTCCATCGCTTCTCGCAGGCGGTCGAGGATCAGTTCCGCGTTGTGTGCGGAAGCCCGCTCCGTTTCGATGACGACCGGCATGCCCTCGATCACGCCTTTGGGCGAGCGAACGCTCAGAATCCCGGTCTTCATATCGTTCGAAACGAGGTCGACGACGTCCTGCAGGTTGTGTTCGTTGATCTCGCCGGTCATGAGTCCGGGCCGCCCCGGGACCTCTTCGGCGAGCTCTGCGAGCCGGCGCGCAATGGTGTCTGCGCCCGCACCGCGCGGAACGATGGCGACCGCGCCCGATCGGAAATCCTGCCCCTCGTGCTTGAGCACCGCATCGTTCGACACGACGGCGACCGGCAGCACATCGGTTGCTCGATTTGCAGCCATTCGGCGAACGACGCTAGAGCCGCCACGGACCGCAGCGTCTCCAATTAGAACGACTAAGTCCGGTGCGTACACACGGACGGCTTGTTCGAGCTCAGCCGTTGCACAACCAGCGACGGAGATCCCATGGCGCCGAAGCGCTTCCCCCAAAGCGGTCTGCATCGGCTCGCCCTGGCCCACCATCAATACAGTAGGCCGGTGCTCCACTTCCGACATCGTCGTGATGGTGGCCGATTCTGATCGATTTCGCCAGCTTGGTGCGCTCCGTATTGTTGGCTACACTCCGCGCCGCATGACCGTATTACCAATGGAGTTCCTCCGGGAGAGCTTTCCGAAGCTCTTCGCCCGGGGGGTGGAAGTTCTCGAGAGTCGCGCTGCGGGAGGCGACGAGAGCGCGCAACGCATCCTGGAAGACGTCAAAGGCGTCACCGGTGCGGCCAGCCTTCAGATCGACGACCAAGCGCCGATCGTGCTTTCCGCTAGGGCTGGGACGCTCAGTTCGGGCGATTCGCCGGCTGACGGCGTGCCAATTCAGATCGTCGCGTCGCTTCCAGGGGATGCGGCGGGCCTCTTGCTTGGAGAAATCGCCAAAACTGGGGCCCTCGAGGACGATGAAGTTGCCGTCGGGGCCGCTCAAACGGCGTCGAAGCGGTTCGAAGACGCGCTCGCCGGGCGTCCCATGACCACGTTCGTCACGCTTCGGGGGGTCCCCGATCTCGGCGATGTCGAGGTCAGGGTCGGCTTCAACGTCCCCGAAGTGCCGAAGGAACCCGGCTTCACGGCGGAACTGCAGTTCTCGGACCTGGAGATGGTCCAGCGGGGCGAACTCACGGCTCAGGAGTTGTTTCTGGGCGGTAAGCTCAAAATGGAGGGCGATTACTCACTTGCCTTGCAGCTCTCCATGCAGCTCCTGACCAACCCCCTCTGAACGGAAGTTCCCTACCGGGCGGCTGCCGGTTCAACCAATAAGTGGCGGAAGTTGCCCGTCGCTCCTCGGGTTCGATACTCTGATCTTCGTCAACGGGGGGTCATGTTTCGGGCAATTGCCAAGAGTCGCTATCTCGTTCCGGGTTTCTTGTGCTTCGCACTCGCGTTCGTAGTGGGCCCCGTCGTGGGCGCCTCGGGCGCGTTCGCAGGCGCGCAGGTGGCCTCCATCGCTGGGGTCGTCGCTGCCGTGCTCGGCTTGCTCGGACTGCTGATCATCGCATCGGGCTTGCCCGAGTCGCTTCCGCTCGAAGAAGTCGACGCGCAAATTAGAGTGATCCACGGCGAAATCGAAGCGGTCGAGGAGGTGATCGGTGAGAACGTGAAAGCGTTGTCCGGTGGTCTCGGAGAGCAGATGGTTGCCGTCGAAGAGACGGCGCGCGCGCTCAAGTCGATGGCGATCTCGTTGCAGGCGATCAGCGATCGGGTCGAGGCCCTCTCGTCGAGCACGGAGGAGAGTTCGTCGAGCATTCTTCAGATGACGGCGACCAACCACGAGGTCGCGGAGAACATGGGCAACCTCGGATCGAGCGTCCGCGAGACGGCATCGTCGATCGAGGAGATGACGTACAGCATCAAAGAGGTGGCGCGCAACGTCGACGGGCTCGCTCTCACCGCGGAAGAGACCTCATCTTCGATGAACGAGATGGATGTCTCCATCGATCAAGTGCAGTCGAATGCCAACGAAACCGCTCGTCTGTCCGAGGAAGTGGCGAGCGACGCCGAAACCGGTGCCGAGTCGATCCACAAGATCACCGACGAGATCAACCGCATCAAGTCATCGTCGCTGGAGGCGGTGAGCACGATCTCCAACCTGGGCGATCGGATCGAGGCGATCGGCGATATTCTCAACGTCATCGACGACGTAGCCGAGCAAACCAACCTACTCGCGTTGAACGCCGCGATTATCGCGGCGCAGGCCGGCGAGCACGGCAAGGGCTTTGCGGTCGTCGCAGACGAGATCAAGGACCTGGCCGAACGGGCCGGAGCGTCGACCAAAGAGATCGCGGAATTGATCAAGACCATTCAGGAAGAAACGAAGAACGCGATCGAGGCGGTCGAGCGCGGCGCCAGCACCGTCGATAGGGGCGTGACGGTGAGCGCGGAGGCCGAGAGCGCACTCAAGAAGATCCTCGAGTCGTCGCGGCAGTCGACGGCGATGGTGCGCGGGATTGCACGAGCGACGGTCGAGCAGGCGAAGGGCTCGAAGCAGGTCACCGATGCCATCGGACGCATTGCCGAGACGGTCCAACAGATCGCAGCCGCGACGGCAGAGCAGGCGCGAGGCTCGGAGCTGATCATGAAGAGCGCCGACAACATGCGATTGATTACGCAGCAAATGGAGCGCAGCAGCCAAGAGCAGGCCGAAGGCGGGCGCCAGATGACCACGGCGATCGAGAACATCTCCGACATGGTCATTCAGCTCCATCAGTCTCACCGGAAGCATTCGGAGAGTTCGGAGCAGACGCTTGCGGCGGCGAACCGGATTCAGGAGCTGACGCGCGAGTACGAGCGGCGCGTCCGCATGATGAACCAAGCGCTCGAGCGTCTTCGTCAGATTCGTTTCGCGTCGTGACTCCCTTCAATACAGGGCGGTTGCTCCCCGCGGTCGGCCGGCCGTGCCTCTGGTTGCGTTTCGGGGGTGCAGCGATTCATCTTTGGGGCTCATGTTTGGCATTGGCCCAACCGAACTAGCCTTCTTCCTGGTGATCCTCCTCTTGGCGGTGGGCCCGGACAAGCTGCCCACCTTCATGCGGACGGTCGGGAAGGGCCTGCGTCAGGTTCGTGGCGCGAGCAGGGAGTTCAAAGACGCGATTGGGCTCGATGAGCTCATGAGAGAGGGCGATCCGTTCCGAACTCCGCCGGTCCGCCCACCAAAAGTGCGACCGGTCCCAGTCCCTGACAAGGTGGCCGTCGCCCCTGCGCCGAGCGCCGAAGCGACCCAGGCGGCCGCTGATACGGGCACCCAACAAGCTGACCCGCAGGCGCCTGCAACCAGCGAGCCTGAACCAGCACCCGATCCGGACGCGCCCCCCGAAGTGAAGCATTCATGACCGCGGAGCCGATTCAAATTCCCGAACCGCAGTTGCCGCCGATCCCCGAGCAGGAAGAGGAGATGACGTTCTTCCAGCATCTCGGCGAGCTGCGAAGTCGATTGTTGCGCTCGATCCTAGGGTTGATTCCGGCGGTCGCGATTGGGTGGATCTTCAAGAAGGAGATCAAGGACTTCTTGGTCGCCCCGCTGCAGCCGGCCTGGGAGAAGCTCGAACTGCCCGGTGAGGCGGTGCTGCGTTTCGCCGGGCCCGCCGACGCCTTCGTCATGTACATGAAGAACGCGCTCATCGTCGGCGTGTTGCTCGCTTCTCCCTGGATCTTCTGGCAGCTCTGGATGTTCATCGCACCCGGGCTGTACAAGAAGGAGAAGACGCTGGCGATTCCGTTCATCATCGCATCGACGCTGTGCTTCGTCGGCGGCGCGGTCTTTGGGTACAAGTTTGTTTTCCCCGAAGCGTTCACGGTGTTGCTTGGGTTCAGCGACGAGACACTGGTCGCGACTCTCTTCGTCAAAGACTACATGCCCTTCTTTCGTAGGATGTTGCTGGCGTTTGGCATTGTGTTCGAGGTGCCCGTCATCGTGACGTTTCTCGCCGGCACAGGGCTAGTGACTTGGCAACAGCTGCTCAAGTTCTCGCGATGGTGGATCGTCTGCGCGGCGTTCATCTCGATGCTGCTCACACCGCAAGACGTCTACACCATGGTGATGATGCTGATCCCACTAATCCTGCTCTACTTCGTCGGGGTTGGCTGCGCGTATCTCATCAGCCTGTTCCAGAAGAAGAAGCCTGCTCTCTAGCCGCGCTCCGGGACGGGATAAGGCGGGAACTGCGGCACGTCCTCCGGGATGAACCATTGCTCGCCCCAGAGGCTGGCGCCGCCGTCGATATACAAGGTCTGGCCCGTGATGTAGTCGGCGTAGCGCGAGGCGAGGTAGGTGATGAGGTGCGACACTTCTTCTGCGGTGCCGAGCCGGCGAAGCGGGTTCGCTTTCTCTGCGTTGTCGAGAAGCTCTGGGGGGTACTGCTTCGTACCACTCGTCACGATGACGCCCGGGGCGACGGCGTTGACCCGGATGCCGTGCATCGCCCACTCGACCGCCAGCGTCTTCGTCATGTTGTCCACGCCCGCGCGGGCGGCTCCAGTGTGCACCATGCCCGGAAAGCCGCGGCTTATCTGCGCGATCACGTTGACGATTCTCCCCCGCTTTTGCGGGATCATCGCCTTGTTGGCCACGGCGTGCGTCATGCTCCAAGTGCCGGTGAGGTTGTTGCGGACGACCGCCGCGAAGCCCTTTGGCGAGAGTGCTTCCGCGGTGGTTGGGAACTGACCGCCCGCGTTGTTGATCAGTATGTCGATGCGGCCGAAGCGCTCTAGGACGGAGTCGACATACGCCGATATCGCGTCAGGTTCGCGTATGTCGCACGGCGCACCGAAGGCATCGATTCCTTTGGACTCGAGCTCGGCCACCGCGTTCTTCAGTGGGTCAGGGCGTCGTCCGCAAATCGCGATCTTGGCGCCGAGGAGGCCCATTTCGGTGGCTGATATGAAACCGATCCCGGTTCCGCCTCCGGTGATCAAGACGACTTCGTCGGAGAACACTCCATCCACGTACAGTTGATCCATGACGCGGCTCATACCATGCGTCGCGACGCCGGACGATTCGACTGTCAGCCAGCTGCGACGGTCTCGGGCTTGCGAGTCAGGCCCTTCACGAGCTCCCGCAAGTCCTCCGCAAAAAACGGCTTGGGGAGCGTGGCTTCGACCCCGAGGCTTCGGGCGATCTCGTTGCGGGCCGTGCTGGCGCTCAAGAGAATGACGGGGACTTCGGTGTGCCTCCAGCGACTGCGGAACTCGCGCAAGAACATCTCCCCGTCCTCGACGGGGAGCATCAGATCGACGACCATCAAATCTGGAAGCTGTACCGCGCACTGAGCCAACGCCGAGCGGACATCCCCCGCCGCAACAACCGTATGCCCTTCCTGCTCGAGCAGTACCCGGAGCATGTGCCGCACGGAGGGATCGTCATCGAGCACGAGGATCGTCTTGCTTGCCGTCACACTTGCATCCTAACAGCACGTCCGCTCATCGCGAATATACGCTCACTGCCTACATTGGAGCTGCTACCCTCACCTCCATGTCAGTTGGCCCTCGTATTGTGTCCATCGCGATCGTGCTCGTGGTCGGATGTGCGGCGCAGAAACCACCCGCATCGTCGCCAACTTCACTCGTCCCGGCCGATCTCTACCCGCTGCAAGCTGGCAATGCCTGGTCCTATGACGTCGACACCGGTGACTCGTCCACGACGCTTGGGACCACGCGCGTGGAGGCCTTCGACGGGCGAGTCGCGGAAGTCCACACCGGGCGTGCGGTCGTGCGCTACGAGGTGCTTCCGGAGGGAATTCGAGTGCCGCCCGAGGACGCCTGGTTGCTACGTGCGCCACTCGTCGAAGGCGCAACATGGCCTGGCCGTGGAGGGCGGACCGCTCGATTGAACTCGACGGACGCGAGCATCGAAACCCCAGCCGGGCGTTTCGAGCGATGCGTGGAGATCATCGAGACGGGGGGGCAACTCGAACTGGAAGTGCGCACCGTCTATTGCCCACAGGTGGGTCCGGTTGCGGTCACTTCGACGATGCACTCCAACGTGAGCGACCGGGCGTTGACCGTCTCGGCGGAGCTCCGTGGCTACGATGTCAGTCCTGATCGGAGTCCGGATCGATAGCCTCGACCTCGACTTCGACGAAGTGCGTGCGGAGCTCGACCACCATCGACACGGAACCATTGGCAAGGAACACCTGCCGCCAGTTGCGGCCGCTTGGGTCGGTGACTTCGAGTGCGTGCCGTGTCCCAGGCTTCACGCCAAACAAGGTGTTGTCGATCCTTCGTCCGTCCAGCGAGACCTCGGCATCTGACGGGACACCGAGCAGTTCGACCGTCGCCATCGGAGGTTCCGACTGAAATGTTGCGGACTTTTGGCTTGCCGGTCCACGCTCCTTGAGGGCCCAGGCGATCGCTACCAGCACGGCGAGCACCGACAGTGCCATCATCCACCGGCTGTCCAGTACGCGCCCGACGCTGTTCAGAGGTTTTCCATCGTGCTCTTTAGGTGGCTGGGCCATCGCTGCTCCGGATCGCCACGGCTTTGAAACGTGCGCGATCGCGTTGCCATTGTAGGATGCTCCCGCATGTTCCGTCACCTTCCGGGGTGCTTTCTCCATGACCACTGCAATTCTCGAAGCGCGCAGCCTCACCAAGAGTTACGGGGACAAGCTGGTCGTGGATCACCTCGACCTCACCTGTCGGCGGGGCACGGTACTTGGCCTCCTCGGGGCGAATGGCGCCGGCAAGACAACTACCCTGCGGATGCTGTACGGGTTCGTGCCTCCCGACGCTGGATCGATCTACTACTCCGGGAAGCGATTTGACGAGAATCGAGCCGAGGCCAAGCGATCGATTGGGGTTTGCACCCAAGAAGATTCGCTCGACTACGATTTTACCGTCGCCCAGAACCTCCTGATCTACGCGAGCTACTTCCGGCCGAGAGTTCAAGACCTCCCGGGTCGGGTCGCCGAGCTTCTCGATCGGTTCGACCTGACCGAGTACGCAGATGCCTCACCCCATGTGCTGTCTGGCGGCTTCGTTCGACGACTGTTGATCGCGCGATCGATCGTGCACCGGCCGAGCATCTTGTTCTTGGACGAGCCGACGACTGGCCTCGATCCCAGTGCCCGGCTCGATGTGTGGGAGCTGATCGACAGCATGCGCGCGGATGGCATGGCGATCGTCCTCACGACCCACTACATGGACGAGGCCGAGCGTCTGAGCGACGAGTTGCTCGTGATTCACGAGGGACGAGGCGTGGCGCACGGCGAGCCACGTCGCGTCATCGACCGCGTGCTAGGCGATCATGTGATCATCGTGCCGCGCAGTGAGCCAGCGCGAGAAGAGATCGCGACCTGGCTGAAAGCGCGCGGCGCCGAGCAAGTAGCGACCGTACTCGGGGAGCTTCGAGTTCCGGTGAGCAAAGAGCTCTTGGCCGACTTGACCACCCGTTTCACCGACGCCAGTTGGCAGGTGCGCCCACCAAATCTCGATGATCTTTTCATTGCCCTAGCGCGCCGCAATGGGGGGACCGAGTGAGCGCATTGAAGAGTCTCACCGCAGTGGCTGACTGGCGTTCATGGGCGGTATTTCGCAGAAATGCGCTGGTTTTCTTGAGGAATTGGCGCACCGCGATCATTCCGCCGGCGATGGAGCCGGTCATCTTCTTCATGGCCTTCGGCATCGGCTTCGGTGGCTACATCGAGAGCCTCGACTACCACGGCGTCGACATCAACTACGCGACCTACGTCGCTGCCGGCCTGATCGCCTACACGGGTTTCGGCACGCCGTACTACGAGGCACTCTACTCCGCGTACGTCCGCATGTTCTATCAAAAGACTTGGGACGGAATCCTTGCGACTCAAGTCGAGCTCCCGAGCGTCGTATGGGGTGAAATCCTGTGGGGTGCCGTCCGCGGAATGGTGAACATCTCGATCGTGTCGTTGGTCGTTGCGCTGTTCGATCTACTGGGCATCGTCGACGTCAAGGTTGAGTTCCTCGTCGTCATGCCGTTTCTCGGATTCGTCGCCGGCTGTGCGTTTGCCTCGTTTGCACTGATCTTCACCGCGATCGTCCCCGCGATCGATCATATGAACTATCCGGTGTTCTTGATCGGCTGGCCGTTGAGTCTCGTCAGCAACACGTTCTTCCCGGTCGAACCGCAAAGCCCGGCGCTCTGGGCGCTCATGCAGATCAATCCTGTGTATCAGTTGGCCGAGTGTGCGCGTGGTCTCCTGGTGCTCGGAGACCCTGGAGATCACCTCGTCGGCTTGCTTGGATCGACCCTGCTTTTCCTCGTTCCTTGCACCCTTCTATCCGTTCGATTGACCCGTCGACGAGTGCTTGGCGACTGAGGTTCCGGCACCCAGAAATTTACTTGTTAGATCAATAGGTTAGAGGCCACATCAGCCCTTGCGTTGCCCCCCCTTCAAGGCTAGAAACCCAGTCATGGCTGACCCCCCGATCGCAGAAGCGAGTCCGGCTCCAACAGGATACGATCAGAGCGCCATTCAGGTGCTCGAAGGGCTCGAGGCGGTACGGAAGCGGCCGGGGATGTACATCGGTGATCCGCACGACGGCAGCGGCCTTCATCACCTGGTTTGGGAAGCCGTCGACAACGCGGTCGACGAGCATTTGGCAGGTCACTGTGATGCGGTGCATGTCATCGTTCACTCGGAGGGCTCCGTCACGGTCATCGACAACGGACGAGGCATTCCCGTTGGCATGCACGCTAAGGGCGTGAGCGCGGCCGAGGTCGTCATGACGCAGCTTCACGCTGGCGGAAAGTTCAACAGCGACAGCTATTCGGTGTCGGCGGGCTTGCACGGCGTGGGTGTCAGCGCAGTCAACGCCGTGAGCGAGTGGCTCAAAATGGAGATTCGTCGCGAGGACAAACTCTGGTTTCAAGAGTACGAGCGCGGCGCACCAAAGGCCCCGGTGAAGGCGATCGGTACGAGCAGCAAGACCGGCACCAAGGTCACGTTCAAGCCCGACTCCGAAATATTCACCATGATGGATTTCAGCTTCGACGTGCTGAACAACCGTTTGCGCGAGATTTCGTTTCTCAACGCGGGGCTCGAGGTCAACCTCGAAGACGAACGCGGAGACGGCAAGAAGGTCACTCACCAGTACAAAGGAGGGATTCGCGAGTTCGTCGAGTCGCTCAACAAGAAAAAGACCCCGCTTCACGACGACGTGATCTATCTGCACGCGGTCAAAGATGGCGTGGACATCGAGATCGCGATGCAGTGGAGCGACTCCTACAACGAGTCGATCTTCCCGTACACCAACAACGTGTTCAACCGCGACGGCGGTACGCACATGACTGGTCTGCGGACGGCGCTGACTCGAGTGATCAATCAGTACGGGTCACGCGAGAAGCTCCTGAAAGACCTAAAGAACCCCCTCAGCGGCGAAGATGTGCGTGAGGGGCTCACGGCGATCATCTCGGTGAAGCACCCTGATCCGGCGTTCTCCTCGCAGACCAAAGACAAGTTGGTTTCGAGTGAAGTGAAAGGCATCGTCGAGAGCGTCCTCAACGAAAAGCTCAACGAGTATCTCGAAGAAGAACCAAAAGCGGGCAAACGCATCGTCGAGAAGACCGTGCTGGCCGCCCGCGCCCGCGAGGCCGCGCGCCGTGCCCGCGAGATGGTGCAACGAAAGGGCGTTCTCGACGCCAGCACGCTTCCCGGAAAGCTAGCGGATTGCCAAAGCAAGGACGCGAGCGAAAGCGAGATCTACATCGTCGAGGGCGACTCGGCGGGTGGAAGCGCAAAGCAAGGGCGAGACCGCCGTTTCCAAGCGATTCTCCCGCTGCGGGGAAAGATCCTCAACGTCGAGCGCGCGCGTTTCGAAAAGATGCTGTCGAGCGCGGAGATCGGCACCCTGATCACGGCTCTCGGGTGTGGGGTTGCGGGCGGCGACAACTTCGACATCGAGAAGCTTCGATACCATCAAGTCATCATCATGACAGACGCAGATGTCGACGGATCTCACATCCGGACGCTGCTTCTGACGTTCTTCTATCGACAGATGCCGCAGCTCATCGACAAGGGGTATCTCTACATTGCGCAGCCACCGCTCTACAAAGTCAAGAAGGGCAAGAAGCTTCGCTATCTCCAAGACGACGACACGCTGAGCCGCCATTTGATCGAGCTCGGGACCGACAACCTTCAGCTCAGCATGAAGGAAGGCAGCACCAAGGTTGCTGGGGAGCCCCTTCGCAAGCTGGTGAAAGACGTGTCTCGATTCCGCCTGCTGCTCGAGAACATTGCGCGCCGGGTGGATCCGATCGTGGTCGAGGCGCTCGTGACCGCGACCGATCTCGAGGTCGAGGACCTCGCGGACCGTGCGAAGGTCGAGACCAGCATCGAAGCGGTCGAGAAGTTCGTACGCGCGAAGGGTCGGAGCGAATTCACCGCAACCATCGAACAAGATGAAGAGCATGACCGGCAGCGGGTCATCATTGAAACCGACGACGATGGCACCCATCGCCTCACCACCGTCGACTTCGATTTCCTCTCGGCAGGCAACATCTTGGAGCTGCGCCAGATCCATCAGGGGCTTCGCGCTCTTGGACAGCCGCCGTTCGTACTGACCGTGCTCGATAAAGTGGGTCAGCCTTCGGGGGAGGCTTCAGAGGTTCCCGAC
>CAYZDM010000002.1:0-23407 GCA_964476875.1 uncultured Sandaracinaceae bacterium
TCATCGAGGCGTTGGACAACGGCGAGGAGAGCGTCTTCGTGGGTGAGGCGACCCTTGATGGGGAGCCGTTGAGCACGGCGATGCTTCCGCACCAGGCCATTGCAAGCGGAGGCGAGCTCCGCCTTCAGATGATCTCGACGCCCAACTGACCGCGCTCAACCGGTCAGTGACATCCCGGCGAGGATGTACGCGGCCGCGGGCACTTCCTGCCCGTCTGCCTCTACGCCCTCGATGCACCAACACGCCGCGTCCCGCACGTTCGCGAACGATTTGTTCGGGGCGGGTTGTGGAGAGATCCAACGCAGCGCGGTGAACGCGCCGCGGACCATCGAGTTCGACAGGACGATCGCGCTTCCGATGTTCCGTTCGCGAATGATCGGGCGCCTGCCGTCCTCGAACTCCTTCATGCGACGACGCAGCGTGGCGTCAGGAATGCTCTCGAGGGTGCTCGTGTCGACGATGAGCGCGTGGCGCGTCGGCACCGCAAACACATGTTCGTACGACTGTTGGAGGTACTCGACGTCGTCGACCTGTAGCTTGGGCGGCATCGACACAAGGACGAGCGGCCACATCGACACGTCGAACTCGATTTCTACCCCAACCGGCCGAACGCCGATCTCAGGACCTCCCACCATGAGAAAAAGGGTAGCAGCCCGAACAGCCGTCCGCGAATGGCTACCCCGCGGCAGCCCTACTTGCGAGTCCGGCCAGCGCGTACGCCGCAATTGGTACGATTTGCCCGTCCTCTTCGATGCCTTGTACACACCAGCTGGCGGCGTCTTGAACCGTCGGGAACGCCTTGTTGGGCGCGGGCTGTGGAGAGATCCAGCGAAGCGCAGTATAGGCGCCGCGAACTATCGTGTTCTGGATGATGATCGCGCTGCCGATGTTCTTCTGGCGAATGATCGGACGCCTGCTGTCTTCGAACTCTTTCATCTGACGTCGTAAGGTTGCATCCGGCACTCTGACGATCGACGTCGTGTCGACTATCAACGCGTGCCGAACCGGTGCCGCAAAGACATGCTCGTAGCACTGCTGCATGTACTCGATGTCATGCGGTGTCGTCACTGGTGGCATGCTGATCACAGCCAGCGGCCACATCGACACGTCGAACGTCAGGCCCACGCCGACGGGCGGTCCACTTATCCTCAACGCTTGCCCCATCGCGCGATTATCGGGGATATCGTCTACGAGGCAAGCAAGTGTCGACGTTACGGCACGCCGCGATTTGTAACGACTAGCTCGTGGATCCGTCGCGCCAGCTCCGGTGCGGCCGCTTCTTGCAGGAAGTGTCCGCCTTCCACACGGGCATGTGGTTGACCGCTGGCGCCAGGAACACGTCGTTGAAAAATGGAGTCCATGCTGCCCAGCACCGGATCTCCGTTGCTATAGATGGTGAGAAACGGCTTGGTCCAACGTTCCAACGCATTCCAGGCAGCCACGTTCTCCGCCGTCGCGGGATCCGTCGAAGACATGGGAATCAGTTGAGGGAAGACCCTGACGCCCGCGAGGTATTCGCTTGATGGAAACGGTGCATCGTAAGCACGAATCTCGGCTTTGGTTAGCTTGCGGCCGGACGAACGACTCACGACTTGGCCCACCGGGATCCACGGGCTCCAGCGCGTGAACCCCTGCCAAACCCGGATGAGCCAACGCTTCGTCTCGACACCGTTCTCTGCGGCCAGCAGGCCGTTACCGATCACGATGCGGCTGAACCGGGCTCCGTTCTCCGCCGCGAGCCGTAGTCCGATGGTCGACCCCCAGTCCTGACCAAAGAGCGTGATGTCTTCGAGGCCGAGCGCGTCGATCAGGGAGCCGACCCAACCGACGTGACGGGCGACCGTGTAATCGCTTTGGTGAGTGGGCTTGTCGGACTTTCCAAATCCGATCAGGTCCGGTGCGATCGCCCGGTGGCCCCTGGCGACCAAGTCGGTGATCATGCGCCGGTAAAGAAACGACCAACTCGGTTCGCCGTGGAGGAGGAGCACGGGCGCGGCCTCTCTTGGACCCTCATCGACGTAGTGCATCCGCAGGCCGTCGACTTCGAAGTACTTGGGCTCGAACGGGTAGTCTGGGATTCCGTCGAAGCGCGACTCGGGGGTTCTGACGAACTCGATCATGCCGGCGACGCTAACCAACACCGTCGATGCGCGCCAGGGCTACAGATACTTTCTCGCGGCCTCGTCGATCTTCGCCTCGAACTGGTCCTCGTTGAAGCCAATGTAGACCTGCCCGTCGATCTCGAAGGTGGGGATCGTTCTGCCCGGGTTGAGCTCGCGCAAGCGCTCGCCCGCCATCGCGTTTTCGTCCGTGTCGAGCTCGATGAACTCGATTTGATTGGCTTGCATGTAGTCGCGCGCCTTTCGACACACTTCACACCATTGGGTCGCGTACATCGTGATCTGAACGCGCCGGCGCGCGACACTCGATTTCCAGTCGGGAAGATTGGCCTCGACTGGCGCGCCGCTCGGTGCTGGGGCGTCTTCGAGTTGTCCGCTCTCTGGGCTCGGCTCCGGCACCAGAATGTCATCGGGGACCGGTGGCTGTGGTGCTTCGGGGATCGCGTCCGGTTCAGGCGCTGGCGACTCTTGCTCCGGCGTTGCGGCGTCGGCGGGCGGCGCGGAAACCTTCGGCACGCCGCGGGGCGGTGGGTCGGCTGGCGCGGACCCGAAGTACGACATGGCCCAGGCGACACCAGCGACCAAGAGCAGCATTGGGATGATCGCGGCCCACAACGCGCTGCGCGTGGGCGGCGCTTGAGAAGGCATGTCGCTTAGTCGGCACAGCTCACATTCCCCGTTCCTATCCAACGGGAGTTGATGCTTTTCGCAGAGCCCCATTCGTTCCACCATGTGTATCGAAGTCTACCACGGGTGGCAGCAGACGGTTCAGTAGCTTTCGTCTACTGAACGACCACGCACTTGGCGGCGCCGACACTGCCTTCGTTGTTGTCCTCACCGCACTCGAGTGCCAGCGAGAGTCCCGCCGCCTCGTCGTCGACGGTCACGTAGAAGTCCCAAGGACCGATGTCTCCTGGTTCAGGGGTGAACTCCATGAATAGCGTCTCGCTTTGACCCGGGAGCAGCGCGATTGTGGTGGCCTCGAAACCGAGCGATACGCCGTTCGGCAGGGTGCCCTGGTAGAAACCGACGGGCACCCCGGCCGCGACACCCAGTGAGCCGGTGTTGGCGATCTGGGCTTGAATGGTGATCGCGCTAGGACACGAGCTCGTGTTGACCGAGAGGCCGGCCACCGAGAGATCCGGTGCATTGAAGACGCCGGCGCCTTGGACGTTCTGCCGGTAGTTGTTGAGTCCCTGCCCTGCCCAACTGTCGTTTTCCTGCGAGGGAATCGCGCCAGAGGCCTCTACGTTGGTGACGTGATACGTGTGCTGATTCCAAACCTGACGCGTGCGCACCCATTTGTCGTTGGTGTCTCCGAACGCGAGTAGTCCGTGGGTGCCGACGTCGCAGTTGTCTCGCCCGATCTGATCATCGTTGGCTGGTACGATGAACTCGGAGTTGCCGTCCGCATCGACATCGACGATCAAGGGGTACTCCGCAGCTGTGCGCGAAGAGTTCGGCATCTTCAGCAGCTGGCTGCCGTCTTCTCCCGATAGGATGTACAGGTGGCATTCGTCGTTGTAGACGACCTCCGCTTTTCCATCGCCTTCGAAGTCGAACACGCTCGATCCCGTCACGCTCGACGAGAGATCTTGCACGGGCACTGACCAGAGGATTCCGTCGGTGCGCCCGGTGCTGCAAAGCTCGGCCGGTACGGGGTCACCCATACAGTCCAGGTCGTATACGGCGTAGTATCCTTTGCCTGCGGCTGCGAACTCAGGTCGCCCGTCGCCGTCGAAGTCGGCCACGGTTGGTGCGCCGCCGACGCCGCCGCCCGGAATCGCTACCGGGCCGAATACGATCGCGCCGTCGACACCGTTTAGTACGCGCGCGTTGCCACCGCTGATGCTGACCACGTCGGGCTTGCCGTCGAGCGTCATGTCCGCCACGGCGACAAAGCCGTCGGGCGCACCTGTGTTCTCCCAAAGAAGGTCTCCGTTGGCCTCGTACACCCTGTTGCCGCTGACGATGTCGAGCTGACCATCGTCATTGAAGTCGGCGACCGCCGTGATGCACCACTCGCCGTTGCATCCGAGCCAGCCCTTGTCTTGCATGAGCGTTCCGTCGTTATCGAACCACTTTCCGCCGATGACCACTTCCGCCTCGGGGTCTCCATCGAGGTTCGCAAGCGCCGGATATCCTTGCTTGCCGCCCCCACTGACGTCGGCAGTCCATTTCTCGGCGCCGTCATGCTCGATCACGACCAAGTCGCGCGCGAGCGTCATGAAGACGATCTCGAGCTCAGCGTCGGCGTCTAGATTGCCGATTGCAGCACCGGTTCCCCATTTAACGTTGTAGACGTCGTCAGGGATCATCAAATTCTCGCTGCCGTCTTCGCCGTTCAGCATGACCAGCATGTTGTTGTTTTGGCCTCGGTACGCGACGGTCACGACCTCGGGAAGGCCGTCGGCATCGACATCCGCAATGGCCGGCGTCGATTGCACCTGTCGGTACCTGTCGTCTTGGCTCCAGCCTTCCCAGTGCCACTCGACCGTTGGTTCGAACGTCACAGATTCTGGGCGTAGCTCGCACAAGGGGCCCGTCGGCTGGGGCAGGCATTGCGAAAGGGTCGGTTCGCAGAAGTCGCCTTCCGGGCAATCGAAACTATCGGTGCAGCCGCTGCCAGGGGTCGCACATTCCGCGGCGAGACAAACATCGCCATCCGCGCAACACACCGATCCATCTCCGCCGCATCGGATGCCAGACGCGCAAGGTGGGACGCAGGCGCCCTCGAAGCAGTCCTCGCCGACCGCACAGCAGACTGCCGGCGTGCCGCAGAGCAGCTCTGATTCGCAAATCCCGACTCCGCCGCTTCCGCCGCTGCCCGACGAACCGCCGCCGCCGTTGCCGCCCGTTCCGGACATACCCGCGGCGCCACCCGAACCGCCGCTTCCTCCGGTCCCACCAGTTCCCGACGCGCCTTCCGCAGAGTCGCAACCAACGGCTGAAACTACTAACAAGATCAATCCAAGTCTGACCACATTCATGACGCAATAATACATCAGCAAGGGAATATGGCACCCCTATTTGTACGATGGCTTACGTGATCATTTCGTCGATCAAGCCGGCGTCCAGGCTTTCGTGTCCAAAGTCGTCGACTGGGTCGCCATTGGCTTTCCGGAGTCCCACGGCAGTGGCCACGGTGTTGAGCAGCTTGTTGTGGGCGACGTCTCCAGCGTCGACGTAGGCGCCAGTTCGCAAGAACCCGTCGCCGCCGCCGGCGAGCACATAGGGGAGGTTGTTGATCGAATGCGGCGGCCCGTTCGAGAGGTCGTTGATCCAAGCGCAGACCCCCTTGTCGAGGAGTGTTCCGGTTTCGGTCGTGTAGGCCGACAGTCGGTCGAGTAGCCGTCCAAACAGCCGTGCGTGAATTCGGTCGACGGCATTGTGCTTGGCCTGCGCATCGGGGATGGCGTCACCCTCCGAGCCATCTGCAAAAATTCGGTGAGAGATCCAATGGTACGACGGGAACTCCTCGCCCTGCCACCGGTAGCGTGTGCCGTCGTTGCCGTTGCCGATCTGCAGCGTCGCGGCGTGCGTGTAGCCGCAAGACAAAGCGAGCGCGATGACATCGATATGAAGCTCCGCCACTTCGACTACGCGATCCCCGTTCTGATGATCTCCATCGACTGCGTTGATCGCGTTCACCGTTGCGGCGTCAAGCGGCGCGCATTCCGCCAGCTGAAGCTCGAGATCTCGAATCGCAGTGAAGTGTAAGTCCAAGCGGTTTCGGTCGTCCGAACTCAGGTCACTGCGACTGAGGAGGGCCTGCATCTGGTCGCGCACCAGGTCGTTGACGCTCTGGCGGCGCGCGGCGATGGACTGGGCTGACGATTCGTCGAGATTGACCAAGCCCATGATGTCGTCGAATGCGACCTTGGGGTTGGTTTGAGCACCCCTGCGATCGTTTGCGCCTCGGTAAGACAAGACGCTGTCCAGGAAGTTGTAGGGACGCATCGCGGCCAATGTCAGTGGTCCACGGCCGTCAGGGTTGAGCTCTCGCGCAATGCGGTTGTCTATTGATTCGCCCAGCGCGAGCGAGTTGTTGCTCACTTCCGCGTCTCCACTTGGTTGGGCCGTCAGCGCCTGGAGCGCGCCGCGGGCATGGCCGCAACCTGAGATTGAGAATGCTCCGCGCACCCCTCTCACCATGAGAAGGTCATCGGCGTACGCGCTGAGCTCGCTCGTCGCGCGGTCCGAATCAGCGGCCAGCGATGCGCTGGTGAGCGCTCCGAGGTTGCGAGGCCAGAACATTTCCGGCTCTGGGTTGCCGCCCTGAAGTGCTTGGGAGCAGCCGTTTCCCTGCCGCATGAACACCACGAAGCCCGGGTCCTCGGGACTCGCCGCATGGGCCATCCGCTTTGCGAACGTCTCCAGGAACGGTAGCCCCACGGTTACCCCAGCCGCGCCGGTTAGAAACAAGCGGCGCGGAAAAGGCCGTTTACCAAACGCGCTCATGAGCCCTCCGCGTTGCGCACTCGGAACGCCTCACTCTGAACGAGCTCGACGATCAGGTCCTTGATCGATTGACCCTCTAGAGAGCCGTCTCCGAGCGACTGAATCAGATCGAGATCTGAGCCTGCCGTGTCTCGGCCGAGCGCGTACTCGACCCAATGCTTCGTGTAGCAGTCGTGGGTCTGGACCCGGGTCGCGATTGCGTCGTTGAACTCCGCGGCACCGTCGAACGCGGTCGGTCCGTCTGCGAACTCGAAGGTCGCCGATGCGTCCACGGGCAGTCCCGTCTCCACGGTGCGGTACTGGCCGAGTCCGTCGAAGCTTTCGAATGCGAAACCAACCGGGTTGATGAACGTCCCGTGACAGCTGGCCCCGCAGGTTCCAGCCCCGGTGTGCATCTCGATCCGCTCGCGCGAGGTCATCGTCATGCCGCTGTCCGAGGGAATCGGGGGAAGCGCATCGGGCGGTGGAGGCAGCTCGGTGCAAAGAACGCGGTGGTTGATGAACACACCACGATGAATGGAACCAGTCAGCCCGCCGTGAGATGCCAGAAACCCCAGCTGGGTCAGCAGGCCGCCTCGCTGTGGTTGTGCCGTCGCGTCGAAGTTGGCCTGAGAGAAGGACTGTTCGAAGGGCGAAGAGAAGCCGTAGAGCGCGGCCAGATCAGCGTTCACGAACGTGTAGGGCGCTGTCAGGAGCTCGGTTAGATCGCCGTCTTCCTCCAGCACGACGTGTTCGACGAAGCGACGAGCTTCCTCATACATGTCGTCGCCGATGCCGCCGTAGTACAGCGGAAACTCGGAGGAGTCCTTGCTGATAGCGTCGTAGAGATCCCAGTTGAAGAGCTGCGCATGGAAGCGCTCGAGCAGTGCGCGACCTCGAGGGTCTTCGAGAAGACGGGCGGCCTGTGCCCCGATCTCTTCCGAGGTCCGAAGTGCGCCCCGCTCCGCCGCGTCGAGCAGAGTGTCATCCGGTGTGGTGTTCCAGATCATGTACGAAAGTCGTGAAGCGATCTCAAAATCGCCAAGCTGTGTGGCGCTGCCGCTATGGTCTTGCCCGACCTCGACCCGATACACGAAGTGCGGCGATTGCAGGAGCGCCTCGAGCAGCATTCGAACGCCGCCGTCGAAGGCGCTCATCTCCGCGAAATGATCGGCACCCTGCTCAAACAGCGCGACATGCGCGTCGAGCTCTTCGTCGGACATGTTCCGGCGGTACGCGCGCCGTCCCAGCGCTCGAACCACCGCACGCGTCCGTTCGATGTCGTCTGTCGGTAGATCGGACGGGAGCAAGCGCACCAGCGCAGCGCCGTCGATCGTCACGGCCTCGGCGAGTGTTTCCGCGGCGTCCTGGTAGTCTTCCCAAAGGTCGCTGCTCACCCGCAGTGCTCTTGCGTTGTTGTCGAAGAAGCTGACTCGCGTATCGGGCTCGAAGGCGCCCGACAGTTCAGAAGGGGCATCCAAGCGGAGGATGTCGCGGACGCTGTTCTCCCACTGACGATGGGTGAGCCGGGGGAACGCCGTTCCCGCCGCGAGCTCTCCAGTCGCCCCGCAGACAGACCGGCCGCAGCGCGGCTCCGACGGTGCGGGTTGGCCGTTCGAGTCGCTGCCGCCAATCGTTCCGTCGCAACCCCACAGAGCGAGCAGGCAGCCTATGAGCACCCATCGAATCAAAATCGCGTCTTTTCCTAGCACCTATTGGGTACAGCCTAAAGGGTGTAGGTGTCCAGTCTACCTGGTCGATTTCCCGCTACTCGGCGCGGGGACGTCTCGTGCTAATGGACCGGGGTGTCCAACTTCAAAGGTCTTCTGGAGCGCATCGACCTAGAGCCGCTCGATACTGATCTCTTTCGCGGATTCAGTCCCCATGATGGCCGCCCGAGAATCTTCGGAGGCCTAGTCGCAGCGCAATCCCTGATCGCTGCGTGTCGAACGGTCGAGGGTCGGACTGCGCACTCGCTGCATGGGTACTTCCTGCGCGAGGGGGATACCTCGGTGCCGGTCATCTACTACGTCGACCGCATCCGTGACGGGCGCTCGTTCGCGACTCGTCGCGTCGTCGCAAAGCAACATGGGAAGGCGATCTTCAACATGTCGGTCTCGTTCCAGGCGCCCGAGGAGGGGCTCGAGCACCAGGCCCCGATGCCCGACGCCCCGGCCCCGGAAACGATTCCGACCAACGAGGAGCGGCTGCGCGCGTACCAACGGGAAGGATCGAAGCATCCGGCGATCGACTTCCTGTTGTTGCTCGACCGGCCGATTCAGCGACGTGAGATCGATCATGTCAATCTGCTGGCCCCAGAGGTGCACAGTGGTCCCCAACGCACTTGGTTTCGTGCGGACGGCGAACTTGGCGACGACCCCGTGATGCATCAAGCGGTGCTCGCCTACGCGAGCGACTACGGCCTGCTCGAGGGGTCGTTCGCCCAGCATGGACACAGCTTCCTGACTGAGAAGTTGATCATCGCGAGCCTGGACCACGCGATCTGGTTCCATCAGCCTTTCCGTGCGGACCAATGGATGCTGTACGTCACCCAGAGTCCGCGAACTTCCGGCGGACGCGGACTCAATTTCGGTCACATCTATACGCAGGAGGGCTCGCTTGTTGCGTCTGTCGCGCAAGAAGGGCTAATGCGAACCCGAAAGCCTAGATGACGCACCGTACACCCCACTGGTTGTTCAGAATCGTTCTCGGGTTGTGGCTCGGGGTGATCCTCGCGGCGTTCTCAGCAGCAGCGCAGTCGAGCCCGCTCAGTCCGGCCGAAGAGCACTCCGCTGAAACCGATGTCGACCCGGAGGCAGCCCAGCTCGAACAAAAGGTGAGCGAGGCGCGCGCACGACTCGAGGAATGGCGCGGTCATGCGACCGAGTACGTCCTCGCAGGCGAGCAAGCGCAGGCCCGCATCCAAGTGATCGAGGAAGACATCGTCAGGCTGCAGGATCGAGACGGGATCACGGTTCCTGATGACGCCAGCGCCGCCCAACTCGACGTCGATCTTCTCGCTGCCGAGCAAGAGCTAGCTGCGGCGAGACGCGACGGGATCGAGCTGAACGCCGAGTCCGATCGTCGCACGGAGCGCCGAAAGCAGATCCCGGAGCTCCTCTCAGTGGCGAGGCAGCGACTCAAGCAACTAGAGACCGCGCCCCTTCCGCCAGCCGGTGATTCTGCGTTGGCCAAGGCAGCTCTGGAGCTAGCCACACTGAATCGAACCGTTGCGGCAACCGAGATCGAAGCCTATCAAAGCGAGCTCGCGACTTACGACGGGCGCGGCGCGGTCCTCAGCAAACAGCGCGATCGGGCGACCTTGCGTATCGCGTATTACGAGACGCTCGTCGGCAAGCTTCGCGATGCCAAGCAGCGGTCGGAGCGCGGCGAGGTGGAGCAGGAGATCGAGGAAACTCGGAAGCTCTTGGAAGAGCTGACGGCGCTGCCCGATGGCTTCAAGGCAACCTTGCAGGACCTGTCCCAGCGCAACGAGGCGCTCGCTTCCGTGTGGACCAACGACGGAGGTCTGTACCAGCAAATCGAGGACGTCAGCGAGAAGCTCACTCGTGCGGAGGCCAAGGTCGCCGACCTCGAAGCAGAGCTCACGAGACTCGCGGCTCGAGTCCAGGCCGTTGGTCTCGCCGATTCGGTTGGCGCGCTGCTGCGCCGTCACCGCGCTCAGGCACCGGACATCGGCATGTATCGTCGGTTCATTCGGATGCGCCAGGAGCAGATTGGCGATGTACAACTTCAGCAGATCAAGCTCCGGGAGCAGCGACAGGAACTGGCCGATATCGACACGCTGATCGATGAGGCGATGGCGGCAATCGAGGAACCCGTCGCTCCCGATGTGCGCCAGAACCTCGAACGCCTGCTCAGGCAGCTCTTCGAAACGCAGCGCAAGTACATGGACGCGCTGATCCAAGACTACGAGACGTACTTCCAGAAGCTGGTCGATTTCGATGCGCAGCAGCAGGAGTTGATCGCTCGCACCAAGGACCTGCTGGATTTCATCGATGAGCGCATCCTCTGGATTCCGAGTGGTAAGGCGATCCAGCCCGAGCTGCTTTCAGACGGTGGCAATGCGCTGGCCTGGCTCTTTGGTCCGAAATACTGGGCACAGTTTGGCAAAGGCCTTCGAGACGCCGCTGGGCGCTTGTGGCCGCTCAACCTGTTGGTGCTGCTCTTGGCGATCCTCTTCGTTCCGTTCGCACGACGGACCCACCGGCGGATTCGAGACCTAGGACGGCGAGCCAGTGAGCCTGAGTGTGCCCGCTTTGCGCCGACCAGCGAGGCGCTTGGCCTCACGGTGCTGCTCGCGATTTGGCCGGCCGCCCTCCTTGCGTACGTCGGCTGGCGGTTGGGTTTGTCGCCGGTCGCCACGCTCTTCACGCGAAGCGTGGCCGACGGAATGTTCTTCGGGGCTTGTCTGTGGGGGACGTTGCGTTTGTCACGACAGTTGGTTCGGCCGGGCGGCATCGCCGAGGCACACTGCGGCTGGTCGGAGCAAGCAGCGCATGGCTTGTGGCGCGACCTCCGGTGGCTGACGGTCGTCATGGTGACCTCCGCTTTTACGATCTTCGTGTTCGAAACCCAGGGCGAGGACGTCTGGCGCGAGTCGATCGGGCGCCTCGCGTTTGCGATCTCGATGCTTGCCGTCGCTGCGTTCAACTACCTGGCGCTCCGCTCAGGGGGCTCACTCTCCGAGGTATTGCGTCGACGAAGCCTCCGACGGCCCTGGGTGTGGCGGGTGGTTCAGCTGACCGCGCTGTTGGTCCCTTTGATCCTCATCGCCGCTGCTCTTCGCGGCTTCTACTGGACGGGGCTGCAGGTCGCGACTCGCCTCCATTTCAACCTGGCTTTTGCCTTTTTGCTCGTGATCGCACTTCAGCTGGCCGCCCGATGGTCGCTCATCGCCCAGCGGCGCGCAGCGCTCGAAGACGACGCCCAGGAGGACACCGCTAAGAGGCCCGCTCCCACGATGGAGGTCAGTCGATTGATGATCGGGACTGGTCTGCTGATCGCCATCTTGGCGACGCTGGCGACTTGGGCCGATTTGCTTCCAGCCGCGAGGATTCTCCAGCAAGTCGACCTCTGGAGCACCACTCAGACCGTGACTGTCTCCCAGCTCGACCCGTCTGGAGTCGAGCGCGTCATCACCGAAGATCGACTGGTAGCCGTTACGCTCGCCGACTTGTTCCGGTCTTTCTTGATCGGCTTGCTCACCTTAGCGCTGATCCGCGCGCTGCCCGGGATTCTCGAGGCCACACTCTTTCGGCGGCTAGGGACGGGAGAGCGCTACGCGTACTCGACTATCGTCAGGTACGCGGTCGTGTTGGTCGGCGTGGCGTTGGCGTTCGACGCGATCGGCGTCGGTTGGTCGAACATTCAATGGCTCGTCGCCGCGGTCGGGCTCGGTTTGGGTTTCGGACTTCAAGAGATCTTTGCGAACTTCATTTCTGGCCTGATCATCTTGTTCGAGCGCCCGATTCGCGTAGGCGACATGGTGACGGTGGGAGAGGTCAGCGGCACGGTATCGAGGATCCGTATCCGTGCTACCTGGATCACCGCCTTCGACCGTAAAGAGCTCATCGTGCCCAACAAAGAGTTCGTTACGGGTCGACTGATCAACTGGACCCTGACCGATGCGGTACTTCGAGTGACGGTCCCCGTCGGAGTCGCATACGGCTCGGACACGCGACGCGTCATCGATCTGCTCAGCCAGGTGGCGCGTGAGTCGCGAAGTGTTCTGACCGACCCCGCTCCTCAAGTCTTCTTTGCCAGCTTTGGCGACAGCTCGCTCTCATTCGAGCTGCGGGCGTTCATTCGCAACGCAGAGCGGTTGTTCGCAGTTCGGCACGAACTCCACATGAGCATCGACAAGGCGTTCCGCGAGGCCGGCATCGAAATCGCATTTCCGCAACGCGACCTACACCTCCGGTCGGTGCCCGACGATTGGCGCGGGCCGCCCGGCGACCGGAAGTAAGTCCAACGATTCAGCTCACTGGAGGCGGTATGTGATCGTCATCGGCTTGCCGCCCCGACGGACCGAGAGCGTGAACTTGTCTGCCGTTCGCAGCGTCGAGTAAGCGCCGAGTGCCGCATCGGGGCTGTTCAAAGACTGGTCGTTGACGCTTTCGAGGACGTCTCCGTTCTGGATTCCGAGCTTCGTGAGGAGGGTATTGGGCCGAACCCCCCGGATCTCCATCCCGACCGAGTCCCCGCCTTCCATCTTGGGCGTCACCGCCGCGATGCCGATGAGTTTGCCGGCGTTGTCGAGCACCTTGTTGAGCATCGAACGGGAGAGATTGAAGTTGTAGTCATCGACCTTATCGATTCCTTCGGCGATCTCTTCGTCGGTGAGTCCTGCGTTGCGATCCGCGGTTGGCCCTCGTCTCTTCGCTGGTTTCCTCTTCGCGACCGCTGGGATGAGTTTGGGCTTCGCAGTGGCTCCGTCGACTTCGAACATCGCTAGGCGGCAAAGACCGCTCGTGTTCTGCAAGACCACCCCGTCCGCATGAATCGCTCGAATCCTGGAACCCTCGATGTCACTACCGCCATAGTGAAAGCCTGTCTTGGCGTCGCTGCCCACGATGGCGGCGAGCGAACGCTCGAGGTCGCCTGGAATCACGACTGTACCGATGAGCCGCATGGTTCCCTTGCAGGGCGTCTCGACTTCTTCGACCGGCAGGTCTTCCAGTGGAAGGTCCGGGTTCTCGATCGGCACGTCGGACAGATCGCCTGTGTCCGAGTTGAAGATGTTTCGCCTCAGGATAGCACCGGGGTCCCGTTTTCGTTGCGTCGATGCCGCGGCGAGCGTTCGTTTCGGCGGAGCCGGAGCTGCGTCCGGGTCCGCGCCCAATACCTTCGACGCCAGGAGGGCAGTCGCCGCTTGAGCTGAGAAGAAGGCACACAACGCGAGCGTCGCCATGATCAGGATGTTCCTGAATCGACTTTTTTCGGCCGTCGCCATTGCGAAGGAGCTTAGCCTGCAATCGGCCCGCTCACTCCTCCAGGCTCAGCGCGCCCGTCGGGCAATGCTTCACAGCGAGCTCGACTTGCTCACGACGCGACTCTGGGGGCTCCTCCTGCAGTATCGTCAAGTACCCCTTGTCATCGACTTGGAAGACCTCCGGTGCCTCGCCCATACAGTTTGCGTGTCCCTTACAGAGATCGAAGTCCGCCTTGATTTTCATGTGATTCCATCACTCCAGTGAGGCAGTATAAAACAAAGTTGTAAAAAAGAGAACAGCATTCTAGTGTTCGAAATCGTGTCCGAAGCGACCGCTAGAGCCCGCAGCGCGAAAACTTCGATGTACCGGTCTCTGGTCATCGAATCGGCGGAGCATCTTTTTGCGACGCATGGCTATGAGGGCACGAAGATCCAAGACATCGCTGCCGCGTCCGGTCTTTCGCTCGGCACTCTGTACGCCGTCTTCGAAGGCAAGTCGGACATCTATGAAGCGGTGCACGACGAACGTTTGCGACAACTCTTCGTTCTCACCCGCCGCGCGATGCAGAGCGATGCAAGCGCCGCGGTTCGGCTGATGCAAGGCAACCGCGTGTTCGTCGAGTGGTTGACCCAGCATCCAGACTATCTCCGCATCCACCTCAACAGCGGTGTTGCTTGGTCGTCGAACCCCCAACGCGTCGGCGAGGGGCTCGTGCATGCGTGGCATCGTGGCATTGAGTTAATGGCGCGCGTGATTGAAGAGGCCATGGGCGACGGTCAGATGCATGCGGGAGACCCCGTGATCGCCGCTCGCTTGATGACCGCGACACAGCAGGTGTTCATTTCGGCGTGGGTCGAGTCAGGCATGACTGACGATTCCACGAGTCTTGCCGAGCGAATTGAACAACACATTCAGCGTAGCTTTTTTAGGAGTACCCAGTGACAACACGCGCCCAGGCCAGTTCCGCACCGCTGACGAAGAATGCGCTCAAGCGTCCACCGAAGCTCAAGGGTGGGTTGCCTTTGGTCGGCCACACCATGGCCTTCGTAAAGGACACAATTGGATTGCTTCAGCGAACCTACGAGGAGTGCGGTCCAGTCGGGCGCTTCAAGCTGTTCGGAAAAGACATAGTCCTCTTTACGGGCCCTGAGGCGCATGAGTCGCTGTTTCGCCAACCCGACGAGGTCCTGAGCCCTAACGCCGCCTACAAGATGATGGTGCCAGTCTTTGGTGAGGGCGTGGCGTACGGTGCAGAGCCCGCGAAAATGATGGAGCAGATGCATATGCTCTACCCAGCGCTGCGCAACAACCGGATGCGAACGTACACCGAGATCGTCGCGCAGGAGACGCTCGACACGATTGCGGGATGGGGCAATGAAGGCGAGATCGAAGCCAGCCAGTTCTTCGGGATGCTCACGAACTTCACGTCGAGCAGTTGCTTGCTCGGCACGGAGTTTCGCAACGAAATGAGCGAGGAGTTTTCGAAGGTCTACTACGACCTCGAGCGCGGGATCGTGGCCTGGGGCTACATCCACCCGTACCTTCCGATCCCCGCGTTTCGCCGTCGAGACAGGGCTCGCGCTCGTCTAGGAGAGATGGTCTCAGAGATCGTCGAGAAGCGGAAGCGATCCGGCTATCGCGGTGAGGACTTCCTTCAGACCTTGATCGACGCCGAGTATTCGGACGGGAGCAAGCTCAGCGACCACGAGATCACCGGCATGCTGGTTGCCGCGATGTTCGCCGGGCACCACACCAGCTCCGTCACGACGGCCTGGACTCTCATCGAACTCCTCCAGCACCCGACTTTCCTCGAGCAGGTCCGCAGCGAGATTCACGCCAACTACGAGGCGTGCGAGGACTACTCGTTTCAATCGCTGCGTGATCTCGTGAAGACCGAAGGTGCGGTCAAAGAAGCACTCCGTATCCATCCACCTCTGTTCATCTTGCTACGCGCGGCCCTCGAAGACTGCGAGGTCTTCGGCTACCAGGTCAAGAAGGGCAACTGGGTGGCGGTTTCACCCATGGTGGCGCATCGAGATCCGGAGGTGTTCGAGAATCCCCTCTCGTTCGACCCAGATCGCTACGGTCCAGGTCGTGAGGAGGACAAGCGCCCGTTCGCGTACATTTCTTTCGGAGGCGGTCGGCACAAGTGCATGGGGAACGCGTTCGCCATCCTCCAGATTAAGACAATCATGGCGGTCCTCCTGAACCGCTACGACTTCGAGTTGCTCGGGGACTCGATCGAAACCGATTTTCAGGGATTGGTTCTCGGACCGAAGCCGCCCATACGGATTCGCTACCGCCGCCGGGCACCAGCCGCATGACACGCCTCGATAGTGCCCCCCGCTGGTTTTCCGAGAATCCGAGCAAAGCGTGGGGCGAGAAGTTCTTCCTCGCGTACTCGCCAGTCTGGATGACGATGATGGGACTGGTGATGGGTCTCGGCGTCACCGCTCGGGTGGGCGAGTGGGGCTTCCTTGCGATCGGCCTGGCGGTGGCTCTTCCGCTGGTGTTGGTTCCCGCGCTGATCCGCGATGAGCGGCCAATCGGCCGGCGCTGGTACCAAACGTACTGGTTGAAAGCGAACCTCTACATCGCGATCTTCAACTTCGCCGCCAACTACTTCGGAAGCGAATACTTCTTCGACATCCTTGGGATGGTCTACGACTACCCGATGATCGAACTCACCCTCGACGCAACGCTCGTCGGGTCCGGCGAGCAACGCGTGCCGCTCATCATGTACTTGCTCACTCAGGCGTACTTCGTCACCTATCACACGACCGCGGTCATCGTGCTTCGTCGCATCCGCACCTCGGGGGTTCCAATGGGGCCGATTCTTTGGCCTCTCTTGCTCCTCGTGGTCGCCTACTTCTGGGCATGGATGGAAACCAAAGCGATGGCCAACCCGTGGATCGAGAGCCAGTTCTACTACAAGGACATGGACCGAATGCTTGCGTACGGGTCGCTTTTCTACTCGCTCTACTTCGTCGCGAGCTTTCCAATCTTCTATCAACTGGACGAAGAGCGGAGCGCCAATTGGAGCTTGCGTGTCACCGCTGCGGCCGCTTGTACCGCCGGCATGATCATGATGTTTCTCTTGGACTTCGCCGCCCGAATCTTCGGACCGATCTGAAGTTCTTTGTAGATCCAAGCGACGGGCAGCCCTATCATGGGGTCCCGTTGCTGGGAGTCGTATGAAGATCCAAATAGTTGGGGTGGTCGCGCTAACCTTGTTCTCGGCGCTCTCGCCCAATGACGTCTCGGCCAACACGGAACCTACGGCCTACGACACACGGAGCGTGACCTTGGCGCAGACGGGGGTGTCTTTCCTCGAACGGCCGGCGGCGATCGCGATCAATCCAGCGCTCCTCGTGGGTGTCGAGAAGTTCTCCTTCTCCGTCATGTTCGACCCCATCTTCGTCAACACCTGCGCCCCGGTCGAAGGACCCACCACGCACAACTGCACTGGCGTCAGCTTCGGTCCCTTGGGCTCGATCTTCTTTGCTTGGCGGGTCGCGAAGCGGATGGTCTGGGGGGCGGGCGCGTATCTCGAGGTAGGCTACGGCGCAACCTACGAGAACGTGGCGAACGTCGACGGCGAGCCTGACGACATCGTTGGAGCCGCACCGCAGGATCAAACGGTGACGTTCTTCGTCGGCGAACTCGCCACTGGTCCATCAATCGCCATCAACGATCAATGGAGCGTCGGCATCATGCTACGGCTGCCGATCGCCGCACAGACTGCGGATCTCTATCAGAACATAGGTGCCGTGAGCGTTCTGGCGAATCCCACGTATGCGCGCATACACAATCAGCTCGGTGGCGTTGGGGTGCCCAGCGCACGGATTGGTGTGGCCTTCAAGCCCAACGACATGTGGACTGTTGGCGCGGCCTGGCGGGTGTACACCAAGATCAAGATGACTGGCACGACGCAAACCGGCATCGATATCCCAGGATTGCAGACCCTCGACGCCCAGTCGGAGTGGGTGATGCCCAACGCCCTCCAGTTTGGCACGAGCGTGAAGCTGGTCGACAAGAGGCTCTTGTTGGTGGCCGAGCTTCGTATTCAGTTTCACGAGGCCAAGAAGCAGGGCAACCAAACCCAGACTGTCAGCGTATCTCTCCCGCCAGGCTCCTCTCCCGCGCTCGAGGCTCTTCTACCGGCTCCCACCGTCTCGCCCTTCTATTGGAAAAACGTGTACAGTCTGAAGCTCGGCGTCGAGTATCAGATCATCGACCTAGTTGCGATTCGCTTTGGCTTCAATGTCGGCAACTCGAATAGCCGCGAGCAGTTCGCGCAGATCTTCACGCCTCCTCCCGGCATCGCCACCGGTGTCCAAACAGGTCTTGGCTTCAGTTGGGAGAAAGTGGATTTCGACATTGGAATGCTCTTCTCGCAGTACGGGTACACGGTCGGACCCGAAGTCGCTCAGGAGCCTGCTGAGGTCGCCGGCGAGCTCGTCAATCTGTGCTCGCGTGACCAAGTGCTGCGTACCGGCTGCGCCGGTGACTATCAGGTTCGAACCTTCTTTCTTTCGACGCAGCTGACATATCACTACTAGTAAGCTAGACAGCGTTCAGGGAATGCCGCGGGACATAGAAATCCTTGGAGCGTACGAGCCACGGTTCGAGCCAGTCGCAACGCTTCTTCGCAAGCAGATCAAGTACTACGGAGGCGGCGCTGCTGCCGCCGTGTTCTTGGACGGCAAGCCGGTTGTCGACATATGGGCCGGGCCTGCGCGCAAAGACGGCACGCCCTGGCGGCAGGACACTATGTCGATCTGCTACTCGGGAACCAAGGGAATCGCGGCGACCGCCGTTCACATCCTCGCGACCGATGGCTTGATCGACTACGAGGCTCCCGTGGCCGACTATTGGCCTGAGTTTGGCTGCAACGGCAAGGAACAGATCACCGTGCGGCAGCTCCTGTCTCATCAGGCGGGTCTTCACAAGCTCGTGCATCTCGTCGAGAAACTGACCGACATCCTCGATTGGGACCTCATCGTGTCGCGGCTTGCCGAGACGGAGCCCGATTTTCATCCGGGTACGGCGAACGCTTACCAGGCGGTGACGTTTGGCTGGCTCGTTGGCGAGCTGATTCATCGGGTCTCCGGCCTCACCGTTCCGGAGTTCGTCGAGCAGCGAATCGCAAAGCCTCTCCAGCTCGACGGCCTGTACATCGGCAATACCGACACCGAGATGGATCGCATTCCGGACTTCGTGGGACTGCCAGGACTTCAACGGCACGACGCGAAACCGTTGACTAGCGACTACCGAGTCCCGTTTTGGGTTCGCTCACGAACGATGCGGGACCTCTGCCGGCGAGGGATCACGATTCGAAACGTCAAGGAGCTCTATTCGCATCCCGCGTTCTGGAAAGCGAGCCTGCCGGCGATGAACGGTGTGGCAACTGCCCGTTCGCTGGCAAAGATGTACGCCGCACTTTCAATGGGCGGTGAACTCGACGGTGTCCGTTTGGTCTCCGAAGAGGTGCTCAGGAAATCGGCTGAGGTGCAGACGAAGCGCGCAGACAAAGTCGTGTTCTATCCGCTTCATTGGAAGCTCGGGTACCACCGTACGGACGCGTTTCTCATGGATGTGCCTGAGGCGTTTGGACACTTCGGTTTGGGTGGCGCGGGTGGCTGGGCGAATCCGGAACTGAAGCTCTCGTTTGGGCTGGTCCACAGCGGCTTTCCCATGTCCATCCCTGGACAGACGCGAACCGTGATGATGACCGCAGCAGTCTATGAGTCCCTCGGCATCTACAAGGGCGCTTGCCACACGCTGCGCCACGGCCCAATCGTCGACCTCGTACCGAAGCACTCATGAGCAACCGACCGCGGAGAGCGATGCATGACTGAGAAAGTGGGCGTTGTAGGAGGAGGAATCGCCGGCGTTGGCGCGGCCTGGTCGCTTCACCGGGCGGGGTACGACGTCGAACTCTTCGAAAGGGGTCCTGCCCTCGGCGGCAACGCCAAGACGTTCCGCTGGACCGTCGGTGACGGCTACGCGGAGTCACCGTTGCTCGTGGTCGCTTGGCCGCAGATGTACTACCACAACTACGAGTCGCTCTTGGGTGAGCTCGGTGTCGGCATCGAGGCCCTTCCTATCTCGTACTTCGTGCAGACTCCCGACGGCCACTTCTGTCAGGACGGCCAAACTGCGGTCGAAAAGCACTTCGCCCCCGAGTTTAGGCGCTGGAGAAAGCTCGTCGCGTTCGTGACCAAGATCAATGACTTGTTCCTACCGAAGAACAAGCACGACTCGATGTACCACTTCTCCTATTTCAACCCGATGAACCTGATCCCGCTGTACTGGTTGGCGAGACTCTTCGGTATCTCGAGGGCATTCTGGGACACGATCTTCGTCCCAATCCACTGCGCGAGTTTCATCACGACCTCGATGAAAGGGGTTCCGGCGGTGATTCTGCCACTGCTCGAGAGCATCGTGCCGCTCGAAGTACCAACTCAGATGGGTACGTGGCGAGGCGCGCCCCGGCAGGTGTTCGACCGCATGACGGAGGGGTTCTCGGAACACGTTCACACAGACCACGAGATCACCAGTGTCAAGAGAGGCGGCGGGAAGTTCGTCATCGGAGATGCCAAGGGCCGCACGTATGAAGTTGATCGAGTCGTCTTTGCCTGTGATGCGTCTTCTGTGTTGAACGCGCTCGATTCTCCGACTTGGTTGCAGCGTTTGCTTCTCGGAAATTCGGAATACGTCGACGATGTCGACCCGACGTTCGCCAGGTTCGTCGTCCATTCCGACACCACGATCCTTCCGGAGAAACATCGCGAGCGGATTCTAACCGACTACAACACCTACTCCGAGATCGATGAGGTCGGCGCCCTCGAGTGTACGTTCGTCATATCGGCGCAGAACCCCAGCATCAAAGACAAAGGGGTGCCGATGTTGGTGACCTTCAACTCGAAGAAGGCGATCGACAAGGTCCAGAAGCGAATCGAGCTTCCTCATCCGACGCACACGATGTCGCTTCGGAACCTGATCATCATGTCGATGATGCGGCACCTGCAGGGCAAGGATGGAGTCTATTATTGCGGCACCTTCACGACCCCGGAGGGCGGGCACGACCTGTCGTTCATGTCGGGCCTGGTCGCCGCGAACGCCATCGGTGCCCCGTACCCGTTTTCTAACGACAACCCGAAGGCGATCGCGGACTTCAATCAAATGCAGCGGATGATGCTGAAGGCTGGGTCTCGCCGGCCTCTTTAGAGAAAGACGGCGTATGAGCCATCCAGAATCAACTGGATGCTCGCCCAAAGCCCCCAGATCGGGAAAACGAACCACATGAAGTTCGTGATGCCCACGAACAACACCAGGTCCCGAATCGAGTGGCCGTGGTGACGACCGTTGTTGAAGAACTGAAAGAAGTACACGGCCGTTCCGTAGAACATCTGCCAGAACATGATGATGCCGATGATTCCGAGAACGCGCGCGGGCATCCACTCGAAGGTCATTCCGAACGCGAACAACACCGCGGGAACGAGCGTCGTGAAGCCGTTTCCGACGTCGATATTGTAGCCGAACGATCGACGGTCTGAATAACCTGGGTCGAAGAGCGAGTAGCCGGACCAAATAGTCGTCCACTCGGAGAACGAGAGTACTTTCAGCAGAGGGATGGGGCGCATGAATATTTCAGCGATTCGCGTCATCTCACGTCCGCGGTAGGGTCCCTTGGTCGCTTCGTACTCTGCGTGGATCTCGTCTTGGCGGACGAAGAGGGCGATTTCCCACCAAGAGATCAAAACGTTGATCACCAGAAAAAACGCCAAACCGATTTGCGTTGCGTTGTAGAGGCCGTGAACACGCTGGTGGAGCCAGATGTGAAAGAGCGTGCCGATGATGACGACCGTTCCAATGACCGCGGCGGTCGGGATCGCGAGACCTCGCGGCTGAGTGCTGGATTCCATCAACTTTCTCCGTAGCCAGATGCGGCCTCCGTACTATGATCTGCGCGGAGGCGCAGCAAATGAGTTCCGTGAAGCAGTTGGGGTATTTGGTTTTCGAGGTGAGCGACCTCGCTGCCTGGGAAGATTTTGGGACCAAGGTTCTCGGCCTCCAGGTGGTCGATCGGCGCGGGGATGCCGGGTTTTCCCTGCGAATGGACAGCTACCAGCAGCGATTTTTCGTCGAGCGTGGGTCCGCGGACGATCTGGCGGCGATCGGCTGGGAAGTCGAGGGGCCGGCAGAGCTCGATGCGTTCGCACGCCGCTTCGAGGGTGCCGGGCACGAAGTCATCCGTGGCTCAGCCGACGAAGCTGCGGCGCGGAACGTCGAAGCGCTCATCCGCGTCAACGACCCCGCCGGGAATCCAAACGAGATCTTCTACGGACCAAAGACGAACGCGGAACCATTTGTGTCGCAAGTGGTGCGAGCGGGGTTCGTGGCCGATGCGCAAGGGTTCGGGCACGTAGTCGTAGCCGCCAAGGATCAGGACGAGCACGAGGCGTTCTACGCGAATATGTTCGGACTGAAGCTCAGCGACTACATCCGATGCGAGTACTTCGGCCACAAGATCGATGTCACCTTCATGCACGCCAATGAGCGGCATCATTCGCTGGCGTTCGGGGGAGGACAGCTCAAGCGCATTCACCACTTCATGGTGCAGACGAACTCCGTGGACGAAGTCGGGATGTGTTACGATCGATTCCTCTTCTCGGGCGGGATGGTTCACCAAACCCTCGGGCGTCATCCCAACGACAGAATGTTCTCGTTCTACGGATACACCCCATCCGGTTTCCACTTCGAGTTTGGCTCCGGTGCGATCGAGATCAGCGAGGGTTGGGAGAGCCGTGTCCACGACAAGGTGAGCGAGTGGGGGCATCACCCGCCGCAGCTCCTGACCAAAGCCTACCGACGCGCCAAAGAAGAACGCGCCAAAAAAGACTAGGCGGCGGCTGGTGGACCGGGCCCAAGCCGTGGGCTAGAACACGTTCTAGTCTGATTACACCTCGAGGTTGAGCGCATGGTTGTAGCAGCGGTTCCCGAAGGAAAATACGTCGACGTCGGTAACGGCATCACGATGCACTATCACGAAGCGGGTGACGCGGAGCGAGGGGTGGTGCTCTTCGTGCACGGGAGTGGGCCCGGCGCCAGCGGGTGGAGCAACTTCAAAGGCAACTATCCGTTTCTTGCGGAGCACGGATTCAGGACGATCGTGCCCGACACCATGGGCTACGGGTACTCGACGAAACCCGAAGAGGGAGCCTTCAGTCTCGATGACGTCGCCGGCCAATACAAGGCGCTACTCGACGCACTCGATGTCGATCGGGCGACCATCATCGGCAACTCACAAGGCGGAGCGATCGCCATCACGATGGCCCTCAACTACCCCGAGCTGATCGACAAGCTCGTGCTGATGGCGCCAGGCGGTTTGGAGACTCGCGAGACGTACATGGAGATGGAGGGCATCAAGGCGATGATTCGCGTCCTCTACAAAGAAGGCATCAGCAAGGAGACGATGCGAAAAGTCTTCACGCTCCAGCTGCACGACGAATCGAAGATCACCGACGTGGTCATCGAAGAGCGATACCAAGTCGCGATGACTCAGCACAAAGACAACATCGCCCGAATCCGTGTCGCCAACCAAGCAGAGCGCCTCTCAGAGATACAGTGCCCCGTCCTCTGCTTCTGGGGCGCGAACGACAAGTTCTGCCCCTCCACGGGCGCCGCGAAGATCGCAGCCAACTGCCCCAACTCCCGCACCATGCTCATCGCTAACTGCGGCCACTGGGTCATGGTCGAGTACCAAACCCTCTTCAACACCCTAACCAAGACCTTCCTAACCAACGCCCTAGGCTAAAAAGGGGTCAGACCCCTTTTTAGAAGGGTTAACCCTTTCAAAAAGGGGTCTGACCCCTTTTCTATGGG
>CAYZDM010000003.1:0-21325 GCA_964476875.1 uncultured Sandaracinaceae bacterium
GAAGTCCTAGTAAGCCCCGCCTAAAAAAAAGGGGTCAGACCCCTTTTTCTAGGGGTTAATTGGGCCGGTGTCTGCGCCTTAACCCTTCAAGAAAGGGGACTGTCCCCTTTTCTTGGGGTGGGGGGTGGCGCAAGGTGGGCTCAATGGGTTCGGATGACGAGTTAATCGCGCTCGACCGTGCGCATCTTTGGCGACCGTATACCTCGAGTGAGGATCATGAGGAGCGGCCGCTTCTCGTCGTCGACCGGGCGGAAGGGCCCTGGTTGATCACCGCCGAAGGGCGACGGGTGCTCGACGCGAGCGGCTCGTGGTGGTGCAACAACCTTGGGCATGGGCATCCACGCATTCAGGCTGCGATCGCGCGCCAGGCGGAGCGGATGATGCACTGTACGCTCGCGGCCGCGACGCACGAGCCGGCGTCCCGACTTGCTGCAGAGTTGATCGAAGTCGCCCCCAAAGGGTTGAGCCGGGTCTTCTACAGCGACAACGGCTCAACCGCCGTCGAGGTCGCGCTCAAGATCGCATTTCAGTACTGGCGGCAGAATGATCGCCCGGAGCGAACTCGCTTCCTCGCTCTGCCCGGCGCCTATCACGGCGACACAATCGGTGCGATGAGCGCCGGCGACGTGGATGAGTTCACCAGCCTGTTTCGCCCACTGCTCTTCGACGTTCAGCGACCACCCGACGTGACGAACCACGATTGGGAGCCTGTGTTCGAGCGCTTGTTCGCCTCCCTCCGCGAGGGAGCCGACGAAATCGCTGGCGTGATCGTCGAGCCGATCGTGCAAGGCGCTGCGGGAATGCGGATGTATCCCCCGCACCTACTCGCCGCATTGAGGGAAGAAACCCATCGCGCCGACACGTTCCTGATCGCCGACGAAGTCTTCACAGGCTTCGGCAGAACCGGCCCCATGTGGGCGAGTGACCATGCGGGGATTGCGCCCGATCTGTTATGCACGGCCAAGGGATTGTCGGGCGGCGTGCTGCCGTTCTCCGCAACGCTGGCGACCGATCGAATCTACGACGGCTTTCGCGGCGACAAGTCGCGTGCGCTCATGCACGGTCACACCTTTTGCGGCAATCCATTGGGAGCCGCCGTCGCCCGTGAGGTTCTGGCGATATATCGCGAGGAGGATCTTCTCAGTACCGCCAAGCCCAAAGCCGCCAAACTCGCCGCACGGATCCGAGACATGGCCGAGGTGCCGGGGGTTGAGGCCCCCAGAGCACTGGGCATGTGCGCGGCCTTCGAGGTGGGAGAGCCTGGCTACATGGGGTCCACCGGCTGGAAGATCTCCGAGGCGGCGTTCGAACTCGGTGCGCACCTTCGACCTCTGGGCAACACCGTGTACGTGGTTCCTCCACTCAACATCGGGGACGCCGACCTGGACCGATTGCTGGACATCGTGCGCGAATCCACCGAACGCGTGCTAGTAAGCGCCAAGTGACCGAGCCCTCGTCGACGAGCGCGACTCAGCATCCCCGTCATCGAGCGTACGGCCTCGCTGCGATTGGCGGCGTCCTCTACTTCCTCGGGTGGGCTGGCTTTGGATTCTGGCCGTTGTCGTTCTTGTGCTTGGTTCCGTTGTGGGCCGCATTGGAGCTCGGCCTGCAGCGAACCTGGCGTCACACGCTGGCAGTCGGTTGGTTGTACGGAACCGTCATGTGTGCCGGTGGCTACCACTGGCTCGTCGGCTTCCTCGATGTGTTTTCAGGATACGGGTTCGCCGCGAGCGCCACATTCTGGTTCGTGTTCTCCGCCTATCTGGGATTCAACTTCGCGGTGTACGGCCTCATCTACCGCGGGCTCCGACGTCGTGGCTGGAGCACCACGGTGGTCGCGGTCCCGATCCTCCTGCTGATCGAGTGGCTGTACCCCTCGCTTTTTCCGACCTATCTCGCCAACAGCTTTCAGCACCAGACCGCGCTCGTTCAGATCGCCGATCTCGGCGGCCCGCTGATCGTCACCGCGGTCGTGGTCCTGGTTAACCTCTCGGTCTACGAGGCCTGGCGTTGGCGCGCGCATGGCCTCGATGCGCCAAAACGAGTGTGGGCGATCACCATCGCCGCAGTCGCATTGACGCTGGTTTACGGCAGCCTGCGCATTGCTCAGGTCGAAACCGAGATGGCCGCCGCGCCCGTACTTCGGCTCGGCATCGTTCAAGTCAACATGGGCATCTTCGAGAAGCGCACAGAGGCCGTGGAGGGTCACCGGCGTCATCTCGAGCAAAGCCGGCAACTCGAAGAAGCCGGCGAGCTCGACCTCTTGGTGTGGCCCGAGTCCGCTTTCGTCGGAGGGCTGCCTCGAAGGCTGCCCACTGACGCGAATCAAGTTCGTCGAGACATCGAGACCCCGGTCCTGTTTGGCGGCGTGTCGACCGAGCTCGTCGACGGCAAACGCAAGATCTACAACACGGTGTTCCTGGCCGACGAGCAAGGCATGGTCCAGTCAACCTACGACAAGACCTACCTACTGATGTTTGGCGAGTACCTTCCCTTCGGCGAGATGTTCCCCTTTCTCTACGAGTTGTCTCCGAACAGCGGTCGGTTCACTGCGGGAAGTCACGTTCGACCGATCACATTCGGAGATTGGCGCATCTCCACCCCCGTTTGTTACGAAGACGTGCTCGCTCGCTTCACGCGGAAGATGGTTCGCGAGGCCGACCCGCACATCCTGATCAACTTGACGAACGACGCCTGGTTTGGCGACACACAAGAGCCTGCCATTCACCTGGTGCTATCGCAGTTTCGCGCGATCGAGCACCGCCGATACATGGTGCGAGCGACCAACAGCGGCATCAGCGCGGTCGTGGATCCACTCGGCCGGGTCGTGGCCCAAACCGGAGTACTGACACGCGAGAACCTCCGCTACGACGTACACATGCTCGACGGTAAAACCCTCTACACACGCTTCGGCGATTGGCCGGGCTGGCTCAGCCTAGTGGCGATCGTGTGGATGCTCATTCGTCGCCGAACCGCGGCGCAATGAGCAGCCGGTAGCTTCCATCATCGCCCGACAAGGTCTCGGCCACTTGAATCGGACGGGTCGTCGAACCCTCCGTGCCAGTGAGCACGTACGCGCGGACCAGCGCGTTGGGAACGACCTCGCCATCATGTGTTCGAAGCACGCCCTGCACTGGAATGGGCGGCTGGAGGCGATAACCGCGGATCGATTCCGCGCTCCCAGGGTCCATCACTAGTTCGGGTTCGACCAACCAAGCGAAGCCGGTTTCGGACGAGGGCTTCACGTTGATGTCATAGAGCCCGACGTCTACGCTCATCGCGAAGGCCCCTAGGTCGTTGGACACCGCTTCCTGAGATCGATGTGTGGCCGTCGCTTCTCGGGCCGCCCGGGCGCGCGCAAGTACGGTGACGCCGATGGCCGTTTCATCGCGAAACGTCGTGACCCAGCCGCGTAGGCCCACCTGGGGCGGTACCACCAAAGATTCGGTGGCGGTGATCTCCTCGCCAACCAGTGCTTCGGCGGACAGTACGCCCCATGAGTTCTCGACATCTTCCGGCGGGGTAACCGTAACCGAGTAGAAGCCTGGAAGGAGCTCTGCGCCGAAACGGCCCTCCTCATCCGTGGTGGCTGAGGCACTGAACGAGCCTTCGAGTCCCAGTTGAGCTCCACCAAAGATACCGGTGGACAGGAAGCGCACCGTCGCACCCGGCACGGCGCTGCCATCCGAGTCGCGCACTCGTCCTGTGTACTGGACGCGATTCAGACGCGGGATGAATATGCGTTTGTTGTCGGGGTCGTTGGCGAACACCAGCTTTGGATCGACCGATACGGCCGGAAATGGGTCGCGGCCGACGCCAGAGGTGACGCGAATCAGGTAGTCAGAGGCGAACTCGCCAATTCGAATCGCAACTCGGCCGTTCTCGTCGGTTTCGCCGATCGAGGAAACGACGCGCCCGGTCTGCCGGTCGATCGCACGAATCTGCAACCCGGGCTCCGGAAGCACCGACTCTTTGTCGAGGCTGAAGAGCGCCATCGCCAGAGTGCACCCGGAATTCACGTTGGGTGTACAATCGTCCGATAGCCCCGACGGAAACACGACATCAAACCGGAGCGGCGTCGTGGGATCGTCATCTTCGACCCGGAGCTCCAGGTATAGCGGTGGCAAGCTTCGAACCGCGGGAGCGGTGCCTACGTCGGCCGTCACCATGTCATTGCTCGGCGAAACGATCACATCGTAGATTTCGCCGGCAACCAGCACAGCGCTGAAGTCATCGCCCTGCGCCGCCTCCCCGCCCGAAGCGTCCCTAAAGGTGTCGACGTCGACTGGTACCGGGACGAGTGATGCTATGGCGCCGCCCATCCTCCGAACGAAACGCACCGCCGCGGGAACCCGAAGGCCGTCCCAGCGAACGGTCCCGCGGACCTCACGAATGGCCGGAAGGGCGACATCGTAGTCGCCCGAACCAGAGAAAGACGCCGAGGCAATCGCCCAGCTCGCAGGTGTCATCCGCTGCAGATCGGAATCACCGCGCAACACCTCGATCGTCACGTCGATCGACGCGCCGCTATCGTCAACGCAGATGTTGTCCGAGCAGGCGCCGACCGGGCAATCCGCATCGCTGGCACACCCGTTGTCGATGGTCTGGATCGGGGACGAGTCGAAATTACATCCGAGCACGACGACGAGCGTCAATGTGAGCCAGATTCTCATCGGCAATCTTGCTCGATCACCGGTTGGTCGGCGTCGGTGACCCGCACCCACCAGGTCACTTGATCGTAGTCACCGGGAATCACCGGACGTCGTGGTTCGACGAAGCTCCGAAACTGGCCCACGACGACGAGCTCGATCTTGTGGCAGATGCCTGGTGTCAGCAGCTCATACGGGATGAAGAACTCGCTCGGTCGTTCCAGCGTGCCGACCGGAAGGACGACCCCGTCATCGATTGGGATCTCGACCGTCGGTGGCGGAGGCGAGTCGAGAAAGATCCGATACTCGAGGCTCTCGTCGAAGTTCGGGTCACGGATGATGACCTGAAGCGGCATCTCGGGGGTGTCGACCGGATCGTCGAGATCGATCGCACCAATCTCGTTGAGTGGAAAATCTGCGAGGGCTTGGCTGACGATCGACGGGGGAAAGGTCTCCGTCGGTTCGAATTCGATCGTGCTGGTCGCAATGCAGCCACTGCTGGAAACGGTGGCGCCAAGCGCCACGCATGAAGCAAAAGAAAGCATCGCTCGAAATTTAGAAGCAAAGGCCATGCCGGGACTCCGGAGCTGGAAACTCCTGGGTTTTAAGCATTCTCCCATGAAATTCCGAGGCTACCTATGACATTAATGTCAGCCTCCGGCGGACCCGCCGGGCTCCGGGGCGTCTGGATCGCGCTCCAGGTAGCGGAACACGGTCCGCGGATCGACACCCAACTCACGGGCGGTACGGGTCCGGTTACCACCGTTTCGCTCCAGGACTTCCAGAATATATCGGCGGGTGAAATCCTCCCTCGCCTGAGTGAGCGGAACCACTGCCCGCTGCTGTTCTCCACCAAGGTCGAGATCCTCTGGTCCAATCAGTGTCTTATCGGCGAGGACGATGGCCTTTTTGATCCGATTCTCCAGCTGACGGACGTTACCAGGCCAGTCGTACCGTTGCATCGCTTCGAGCGCCTTGGGTGTGAAGCCCTTGACCGGCGCGTCAAACTCGGCGGCGTACTTGTTGAGAAGGAACTTCGCGAGGATCACGACGTCGTCACCGCGCTCCCGCAGTGGCGGCAGGTGTAGGTTCACGACATTGAGTCGATAGTAGAGGTCCTCACGAAAAGTCGCGTCCTTGATTCCCGCTTCGAGGTCACGGTTGGTCGCAGCCAACACGCGGATGTCGACCGATTGCGGTTTCGTGTCGCCTACCTTGACGACTACGCGCTCTTGGAGCGCTCGTAGAAGCTTGACCTGGAGTGCGAGTGGCATCTCGCCGATCTCGTCGAGGAACAGCGTGCCGCCGTCGGCCGCTTGGAAGCTGCCTTGCCGGGTGGACACCGCACCGGTGAACGCGCCGCGCACATGACCGAAGAGCTCCGACTCCATGAGGTTCTCGGGAATCGCACCGCAATTGACGACGACGAACGGGCCGTCCACTCGATTGGAGCGACGATGGAGCTCGCGTGCAAACAGCTCCTTGCCCGTGCCCGTTTCGCCGGTGATCAGTACGTTGATATCGGCCACTGCGACCTTTTCCACTCTGCGAAATACGTCCTGCAAGCTTGGGCAGGTCCCGATGATGTCGCCGAACTTCTGCGCCTCGAGCTCCTCCGCGATTCGATCCCGATCGGTGGTCAGCTGGTTGAGCAGAATCGCGTTCTGCATGATGAGCGACGCTTGCCCCGCAAACACCGTGAGCACCTCGAGACTCGATTGCTCGAAGAGGTTCACCACGTTGTCGTTGCCGACATAGATCAATCCGAGAAGCTGCGCTTGAGCGATGAGAGGCGCGACCATGACGGAGCTGAGTTGTAGGTCGAGTACACTCTCGCTCGAGTTGAACATCGTGTCGTTGACCGCATCGCTCACGATCAAGGGCTGACGGGTGTCGATGCACTTTCGAAGGATGCTGTCCGAGAGTTGTGTAACCGCGTCTGGAATCGTCTCTCGATCGACATTGCGGGCGGCGGCGACCTCCGGGTCACCATCGCGCAGCAAGATCACGAACCCCTTGTTCGCATGCACGACCTCGATGACTGCATCGAGCAGGGTCTCGATTTGCTCAGGTATCTCGCGGATCTCCAACAGCCGGCGATTGAAGTCGCTCAGCTTCATCATTCCGTCGATCTCTGAGGTGTGAGAGGCGCTCCCTTCCGCGTCTGGGTCCCGGGAACTGCTGCTCTCGTCGTAGAGCGAGAACACGAGGTCTACTTCGCCAAGTGTCAGTTTGTCGTTGTGGAAGATCTTCGACTTCTTCTTCCTCTTCCCGTTGACCTGCAGGGCGGCACCGGCGTCCACCGCTGCCACCGAAAAATCCCGCCCGTCAAACACGACCTGCGCATGGTGAGGCTCCAGCGAGCCCGACTCGATTGCGACGTCGTTGGCCCCCGCCTGCCCAATGGAGGTCACCCGCTTGTAGATCCCAAACACACGGGGCGGTCCTTGCGGCGCCATCCACTTCAGGCTCGGCATAGGCCCGGCACTCTATCAGAGTGGAATTGGCGTGTCACCGGAACGGCCGTGCCCACACTAGTAAAAGGCCACCTGATTTGGGGGGCCAGGTGACCTTTTAGCGCGTTGAGGGGAAGCGCAACGCGTATGTTAGCTGAGGTACGGGCCTCCGATATAACTCGAAAGCTGTTGGACCTCTTGGTGCAGGTTGGACTGCATGGCTTTGGTGAGATCGCCGATCGAAACGAGACCGACGAGGCTTTCGCCCTCCATGACGGGCACATGGCGACAGCGACGATCCGTCATCAATCTCATGACGTCGAGCAGTGAGTCGTCTAGCGTAGCTGTGTACAGGCGCGTGGTCATGACGTCGCGCACGAGCGTCTGGCGAGGATCGCGATGCGCAGCAACGACACGGACCAAGACGTCACGCTCGGAAAAAACTCCGACAGGAAAACCGCCTTCGCACACCAACACGGAACCAACGTGATGATCGTTCATCTTGTTGACGGCGTCGATCACGGTTGCAAGCGGGCCGACCGAATACACGTCCTCGCCCTTTCTACGGAGAATGTCGCGTATTCGTGTGTTCATCATGATGGGGACCCTCGCCTATCGCCGATTATACAATCATTTGGAGTTTTGAGAACCCCGAAAACAAAATGTAAAATCACATACAACCGATGGGGCTATCACCCCTTGTGGACTAGCTTTTCCATCCGCTTCTCGGCACTCTGAGAACTCGATGGGGCACGCCCGGGCACAGCGAGACCGACGATCGAACCACAGAGTGGACCTCGACGGCCGCGCGGTTTTGTTCCAGCGGGGCGATCACGTCGGGCAGTACACGCTCGAAAACCTGTCCGCCGGCGGCGCGATGGTGTCCGGTGATCGTGACTTGCGTCCTGGCCACCTCGTCCATCTCTTGATCGATCTCGAATCGGGCGAAGAGACGATGAGTCTCACGGGTTCGGTACGCCGCGTTCGCGACAAGAACGACGGCGTGGCGCTGGCGATAGCCTTTCCGGTGATGTCAGCCGATCAGGAAGACGCGATTCAGAACGCTGTGTTGCGTGCACTACTTCGACGAGAGGCCGCTGCATCGCAGCTCCCGCTTCTGGTGTTCGAACCGAGACGCCGTGTACGCGAAGAGATCGAGTCGGAGATTCGAAGCTTCGGCCTTTCGGTCTCGGTCGTGGGTTCATTGAGCGATGCGGTGCGCGAACTAGAGGGCGACGAGACCAAGTACGCCGCGCTCGTCATTCACTCCGTCACACACGACAGTCGAGCGATGGACGTCGTCGAGTTCTTCACCCGCGCGGAAAGCCTCCGCACGATCATCATTCCGGAGCCCGACGGAGCGCTTTGTTCGCGTGCCGAGCGCCTCTCGAAGCTCACCGAAGTTCGAGTTCCTCGGATCTGGAGCCGCTCTGAGCTCCGTCGCGCGCTCAGCAACTAGGCCCGGTCGAAAGGCACCACTTCCAGCGTCTTTACGCCCGGAAGGCGCTCGAACGAGGTTGCCACCTCGCTCGCGGTGGCGACAACGACGATGATGAGATCGCGCGGGGAGATCCTTGCACGCGTGGCGTCGTCGGCCTGCTCCCGGGTCACGCGGGCGACGAGATCATCATACTTGTCGACGTAGCTGCGGGGTATGTCCAACAGCTCGATGTCGAGGCGGGATTCGAGGCGTTTGGACGACGTATCGCGATCGAAGCAGTGACTATTGATCAGATAGCGCTGCGCAAAACTCAGGTCCGCCTTCTTGGTTCCCCGCTCGACCCAACGTTCGAGCAGCTCGAGTTGTAGCGCTGCACAATCGGCCGAGTACTCTGTAGAGGGTGCGGTAGACATGTACCAAGCATCTCGTTGGGTCGAGTGAAGCAGTCGACTGTGTGCCCCATAGCTCCAACCCCTGACCGCTCGCACCTGCTGCATGAGTGGACCACTGAACGTGCCTCCGAATGCCGTGTTGGCGACGATCAGCGGAAACAAGTTTCGGTCCCGCGTACGCGCTCCGAGAGTTCCGATGAACAGTTGTGTTTGTGCGCGCTCTGGCTTGTCGACGATGATCACGTGACGGCCTCGGCGGACTCGCGTCGGGGGGACAGCCGATCTCTTCTTGCGGGCACGCCGCACGCTCGGAAAGTGGGGAGCCATGAGCGAGCGAACCTCATCTTCGCTCACGTCGCCCGCCACACCAACGACAAACGAGCCCTTTTCGATATGACGCGCGTAGAAGTCGTTGACCTGTTGAATCCCAATTCGGCGAAGGCTATTCGCGTTGCCGCTCAGGCTTCGCCCGTACGGATGCTCGCCAAACAGCGCCTCGCGAAAACACACGGCGCCCAAGGTCTGGTCATCATCGAGCCGGGCCAGGAGCCCCGCTTGAGCGCGCCGCTTGAGCTTCGCGAGATCGCCCGCGCGAAGGGCGGGGTGCCACACCACATCGGCCAAGAGGCCGAGCAACGGTTCCAGATTGCGCCGAAGAACGGTGGCGCGGATGCGGGTGGAGCGCATCGACACTTCGACGGACAGACGAGAGCCGAGGCTGGCCAATCGATCCTCGAACCTGCTCTGAGAGAGTCCGCGGGGACCACGCCGCATGAGGTGGCCTGTCAGCTGCGCGAGCCCCTCCTGGCCGGCAGGGTCGAGAAGGCTTCCGACGGGGAACGCGATCTCCAGATCGACGAGAGGCAGAACGTCGCTCGATTCGACAAGAAGCTTCATGAAACGTTTCGCAGAATCTCGACTCGCGTCCGTCGGGAAGGGCGCAGGTATTTTTTCACCGCTCGCTTTACCGCATCGGCCGTCACAGCCCGGTACGCAGCGAGGCGCTCAAACACGGCCGCACCATCGTTGGCGACGGTCTCGTAGAACCCAACCTGCTCTGCCTTGCCACCGGCTGTCTCCATGCTGTGCAAGAACGAGAGCTCGAGCTGATTGATCGCTTTGTCCAGCTCGACGGCGCTCGGCCCTTCCGAACCGAGCCGCTCGATCTCACGGTCGAGCAGCGCAAGCGCGTCTTCCTTCCGCTTGCCCTCATGGAGAAAAATCCACATCTCGAAGAGTCCCGGATCGACAAACGGCGAGATCGAGCCGCGAACAGACAGAGCAATCTCTTCATCGAGACAGAACAGCCGGTGGAGCCGAGAGCTGAGCCCTCCGAACAGCACGTCATTTGCAATGACGAGAGCCGGGGTATCGGGATCCGAAAACGATGGCGCGTGATAGCCCAGCAACAGCTTCTCGGTCGGCGTTGGTGCGGTGAGCTGCAACACCCGCTCCGTTCGCTGTGCTGGCTCTTTCGGCCGCTTTTTCTTTCGAGTGTCGGAAGAAGCGGACATGTCGCCGTAGTGTTTCTGCACCACGGAGAGTGCTTTGTGCTCACTGAAGTCGCCTGCAATCACGACCGTGGCGTTGTTCGGTGCGTAGTGCGCTTTGTAGAACGCCTGGCAATCCCGAACCGTGAAGCCGCGAATGTCCTGCATCCAACCTATGGTCGGCCAGCGGTACGGATGCTGCCGAAACGCGTTGTCGTAGAGCAGTTCGAGCGCCTTGCCCTCGACGTCGTCGTCGACGCGTTGCTTGCGTTCGTTCGCGACGACTTCCTTTTCGGACGTGACCTGGGGGGCGCGAAGCACGAGGTTCGACATCCGGTCAGCCTCGAGCTCGATCAGCAGCGGCAGCGCGTCGCGAGGCGCGTTCTCGTAGTAGCAAGTCCAATCCGTCCACGTGGCCGCGTTCGCCTCCGCGCCCGCGCGTTCCATCAGACGGTCGAACTCACCGTGCGCACGGTTCCGCGTCTCGCTGAACATCAAGTGCTCAAAGAGGTGCGCGAGCCCGGTCTTGCCAGGTCGCTCGTCCCGAGACCCAACTCGGAACCAAGTGTGATAGCTGACGGTCGGAGCCGAGCGGTCGAGCAGTGTCAGTACGGTCAGCCCGTTGCCCAGACGAAACCGACGAAGGGTGAGCGCGTCGCCAAACGGCTGATCGCGCACGAAAGTCCAGCGCGCGTTGCGCTTTCGGACGCCGCGGTTGAGCCGTTCGATCAGGACCTCGGGCGCTCCCATGAACGGCGGAGCCTGCGCAGCCATTCAGCCTCGGTCAAGGAGATTTGCCAGTGAAATCGAGGGCGTGTGGCGTCCGGGGGTTTGCGTCGGGCGAATAAAGCGTATCGTTCGCACAGGCAGAGTGCCACACAGGAGGAACGGAATATGAAGTTTGCAATCATCGGTGCGCGGGTCTTGTTGGGCTTGATCTTCGTCGTGTTCGGGTTGAACGGGTTTCTTCAGTTCATTCCGGCCCCGGAGATGACAGAATCTGCTGGGTCGCTCATGGGCGCGTTGGTGGCCACCGGGTACTTCATGATGGTCGTGAAGGCGGTCGAGGTGCTCGCGGGTCTGATGATTCTGACCGGGCGCTTCTTGCCCCTCGGCCTGATCATCCTCGCTCCGGTTTCGGTGCACATTCTGCTCATGCACATATTCCTGGATCCAGCTGGCCTGCCGATAGCGATGTTCATCATCGCCGCTCAGCTCTTCCTGGCCTGGTCGTACCGCGATTCGTTCAGCGGGGTGCTTCAAGCCAACGCCAAACCCACGGGGCAGGGCTAGGCCCCCTTCGCTTGACCGAGTCACGGGCGGCAGGTAGCTCTCCCGCCATGTCGGAAGTTCGCGTTCGCTTCGCGCCCTCGCCCACCGGGTACTTGCATATCGGGGGTGTGAGGACGGCTCTCTACAGCTGGCTGTGGGCGCGCCAACACAAAGGTACGTTCATTCTCCGGATCGAAGACACCGATCGCGAGCGCAGCACCGAAGAGAGTATTCAGATCGTGTTCGAGTCGATGCGGTGGTTGGGCCTGGACTGGGACGAGGGCCCTGGCGTCGGAGGCGCCCACGGACCCTACGTGCAAAGTGAACGCCTGGATATCTACGCCGAGTACGCGGAAAGGCTGATCGAATCGGGCCATGCCTATCGCTGCTATGCCACCAAAGAAGAGATTGCAGAGGCACGAGAAGGGCATCAGAAGACCGGCACCAAGGACGGCTTTCGGTTCCAAAGCCCCTGGAGAGATCACGCCGAGCCGCCGGAAGACCCAGGCGCTCGCCACGTCATTCGGTTCCGCGCCCCCCACGAAGGGACCACGAGTTGGCGCGATGAGGTGAAAGGCCAGATCGACATTCTCAACTCGACCCAGCAAGACTTCATCTTGTTGCGTCCTGACGGGATGCCTCTCTACAACTTCGGCTGCGTGATCGATGACTTGACGATGGGCGTGACGCTCGTCGCGCGCGGCGATGATCACGTCATCAACACGGCACCTCAGATCCTTCTCTATGAGGCACTTGGCGCTCCGGTGCCCAAGTTTGCACACATGCCGATGGTCCTTGCTCCGAACGGTGAGAAGCTCTCCAAGCGCCATGCCGCGGTCGGCGTCCTCGAGTATCGAGACATGGGGTATCTTCCCGACGCGGTCCTCAACTACCTGGCGCGCCTCGGGTGGTCCCATGGAGACCAAGAGATCTTCACACGGCAAGAGCTGATCGAGAAGTTCAACTGGGACCACGTCGGTTCAACCGCGGGTCGGTATGACGCAAAGAAGTTCCTTCACGTGCAGGCAGAGCAACTCCGGATGCTCTCCGACGCAGAGATTGCAGGCGGCACCGTTCCCTTCTTGAAGAAGATCGGAATCGAGGTCCAGGGCGACGACCCAACTCTGTTGAAGGCCATACCGTACGTGCGGCCGCGCGCAGAGACTTTCATCGGCGTTGCAGAGGCGGTCGAGTATTTCTTTCGAGAGGTCGAGTTCGAAGCCAAGGGGAAGCGGAAGTTTTTGGTCCCAGACAACGCGCAGGCTCTCCACCGCTTGGCCGACGTCGTCGAGGGTGTTGAGCCGTTCACGGCCGAGCCGCTCGACTCGACCGTGAAAGCCTGGCTCGAAGAGAACGAGATCCCAATGAAAGTGGTTGCCCAACCTGCCCGCGTCGCGATGACGGGACGTACCCGAAGCCCTGGGCTCTTCGAGGTGATGGAAGTGCTCGGAAAAGAGCAGACCTTGGCGCGGCTGCGAGACGGCGCAGCGATTGCTGCGGATGGGGAGGTGCCCTCCGCGTAACCTCGCGGGGGCTCCTTCGTAGTGCTGGAACTTATCGTGCAGACCCTGGTCATCGTTCTCTACTTGGTCACACTTGGCGGGCTGGCCCTGTACGGGGCCCACCGAAGCATGCTGCTGTTCCTGTATCTGCGACATCGTCACGAGCGCTCGGAGCCGCGGGCGCTCTTCGAGGAGACCGATCTTCCCGTCGTCACGATCCAACTCCCGATGTTCAACGAGTTGTGCGTCGCCGAGCGTTTGATCGCGGCCGCGGCACGCGTCGACTACCCACGTGAACGGCTCGAGATCCAGGTACTCGACGACTCGACCGATGCGACATTTCTGATCGCGCGTCGCACATGCGATTCACTGCGGGCCGACGGCTTCGACGTCACCTACCTTCATCGAGACGATCGTCGCGGTTACAAGGCCGGTGCGCTCGAAGCTGGCATGAGCCGAGCGAAGGGTGAGCTGCTCTTAGTATTCGATGCTGATTTCGTCCCCGGCCGGACGATCGTCCGAGACTTGGTGCACTTCTTCACCGATCCCTCAGTCGGCATGGCGCAGGCCCGATGGGGGCATCTCAACCGCGGCCGTTCTGTGCTCACGCGATGCCAGGCGATGCTTCTCGACGGGCATTTCGTGATCGAGCATGCCGCGCGACACCGCTCCGGGCGTTTCTTCAATTTCAACGGGACAGCCGGAATGTGGCGAAAGGCGGCGATCACAGATGCGGGCGGCTGGCAGCACGACACGATCACAGAAGACATGGATCTCAGCTACCGCGCACAGCTGGCCGGTTGGCAGTTCATCTATGCACCACACGTGAGCGCGCCCGCAGAGCTGCCCTGCGACATGAATGGCTTCAAGGGGCAACAGTACAGATGGGCCAAGGGGTCCGTTCAAACCGCGCGCAAGCTGCTCGGGCGGATCCTGCGCGCCCCGGTCGACAGGGCCGTGAAGATCGAAGCGTTCTTCCACCTCACCAACAACTTGGCCTACGTCCTCCTGCTGGTTCTGGCCGCTCTGCAGCTACCAAACATGATGATTCGTCGGCAGATGGAGCACCCCGAGTTGCTATTGCTCGACGTACCCATGTTCTTGGCCACCTGCGGATCAGTCGCAGCGTTCTACGTGGTGGCGCATCGTGATCTGTACGGCGGTTACTGGAACGCAATCAAACGGCTGCCCGTAATGATGGCGCTCGGGATCGGGCTGTCTGTGAACAACGGACGCGCGGCGATCGAAGGTCTGTTTGGCCGCGATGTCGAGTTCATTCGAACCCCCAAGCACGGCGACGTCGACGGCCAGCAGCCGACCGGGTCGCTAGGCTACCGAGGGCGCTGGCGCTGGCACAACACAGTGGAGCTGATGTTTGGGCTTTACTGCACGGTCACACTGGTCGTCGCGATCATAACCGAGAGTTGGGCGAGCGTGCCGTTCCTGTTGCTGTTCTGCGCGGGATTCACCTACGTAGGTGTCGCGAGCGTCCTCGAGGCGCTGCGTCCCGAGGTCGCTCAGGGCGACTCGGAGCTCACCGTGCAGGCTCCATCGACGCACTCTTCGCCGAGTCCGCAGTCGATGTTGAGCTGACACTCCGCCAGGACCTCGCTGCTGCGGACGCAGAGGTCTTGCTCCTCTACCGGGGCGCAGAACCGAATGGTCGCGTCGATGCGAGCGCACTCGTCGTCGGTGTCGCAAGGGGTGCGGCACTGACCTCGCAGGCACACGCGGCCGGGCTGACAATCGTTCTCGGGGCAGAACTGCTCGGGTCGCGTGTCGGGGATACACTGGAATGAGCTGCAGTACTCGTGCTCGGCGCAGTTGGCATCTTCGGTGCAACTCGTGAGGCAGGTGTCGTCCTCACAAGGTCGGCATGCTCCCGCCACGCATTCCTGGCTCTCCGGACACGGAGCATCGAGACAGGTGAGAAGACAATCGCCATCGATACAAATACGGGAGTCACCGCATTCGAAGTTGAACTGGCAGCGAAATGGCGGCGGCTCGGGTTGGGGCTCGAGCGGGTTCAGGCAAAGCCCGGCGTCGTTGCAGGTCGTTCCGACGGGACAGTCGTACTCCTGCGTACACTCACCGACGCAGCCGAGCGTCGTACAGACCTGCCCCACGGCACAATCGGCAGGCGCCACACAGAGGTCTCGTTGCGGCGCCGGCTGGGGATCGCACTCGTCCCCATCGCACAGAAAGCAGCCGCGTTCGCTGAGTGGTCCGTCTGCGATGCACACGTAGCTGGAGTCGTTGCGACAGCCGATGAGGCCAAACAGAGCGATGAAAAGAATCCCGAAGCGTTTCATGCGGGTTCGACGCGGCCCGCCCAGGCATATTCACTGAGGAGATCGGCTTGAAAACCAATGAATTCCGTTGGATAACAACGGCCGCATGAGTGGCCACAGCAAATGGTCGACAATTAAGCGGCGCAAAGGTGTTCAGGACGCCAAGCGCGGCAAGTTGTTCACGAAAGTCATCAAAGAGATCACCATCGCGGCCCGGAGCGGCGGAGGCGACCCGGACGGCAACGCGCGCCTGCGTCGTGCGATCGATCTGGGCCGCGGCGTGAACATGCCGGCGGACAACGTGACACGGGCGATCAAGAAGGGCACCGGGGAGCTCGAAGGCATCCAGTACGAAGAGTTGCTCTACGAGGGCGTCGGCGCAGACGGTGCCCTGTTCCTGTGCGAGGTCGTCACCGACAATCGCAACCGAACGATCGCCGAGGTTCGCAAGGTGTTCGACAAGAACCACGGGCAGATCAGCAGCAACGGTTCGGCGGCGTGGGCCTTCGAGCAAAAGGGCATCATTCGCATCGATAAAGACGCGACCACCGAGGATGAGCTCTTCGAGGTTGCAGTCGGTGGTGGAGCCGAGAACATGGAGCTGCACGGCGAGGAGTGGGTCGTGACAACAGCCCGAAATGATCTCGACGCGGTTCGCGATGCGATCGACAGCGCCGGGACCGCGGTGCGTGAGGCGTCGCTCGAATACATCCCAAGCAACCCGAAAGTCGTCGACGGAAGCGACGCGGCCAAATTGATCCAGCTATACGAGGCTCTCGAAGACAACGACGACGTGCAAAACGTCTTCTCAGACTTCGAGCTCAGCGAGCAGGCGCTCGCAGAGATGGATTGAGCCAGCAATGCGTGTGCTGGGCATCGACCCCGGCAGTCGGCGTACGGGCTGGGGCGTGGTGCAGCTCGAAGGCACACGGCTTCGCCACATCGGCTCGGGGACGATCGCTGTTCCAGGGAAGCTTCCGCTCGCCGAGCGGCTCCTCTTGATTCATCGGGGCCTCCAACAGGTCATCACCGAGCACGAGCCAGAGGCCGCAGCCGTCGAAGAGATCTTCTTCGCCAAGTACGCGAACGCGGCGCTGAAGCTTGGGCACGCGCGGGGCGTGATCCTTCTTGCGTTGGCCGAATCTGGCCTAGAGGTGAACGAATACCCACCGGCCATCGTGAAGCGTACCGTCGTCGGTCGCGGAGCCGCCGACAAGACCCAAGTGGGACGCCTGATCACCGCGATCCTGGGCCTGAAGACCCCCCCCGAAGAAGACGCCGCCGACGCCCTAGCCGTAGCCGTCACCCACATCCAAGCCACCCGCTCCAAAGCCATCGCCCGCTAAAAAATGGGGACAGTCCCCTTTTTCAAAGGGTTAATTCTCCTGCCGAAAAGCATACATCTGTTCAGTAAGCTGCTAGGCTCCGAGCCGTGATCGGGAGGCTCAAGGGGACCATCGAGCATCGTGAGGGGGATGGCTCGGTCATCGTGGACGTGAGCGGCGTCGGGTACGAGGTCTTCCTCCCCATCGGGACTGTCGGGCGGGCCGAGGCCGAGCCAGGCCAGAACGTCTCGCTACACATCCACACCCATATCCGCGAAGACGCGATGACCTTGTTCGGCTTCGCGACCTCAGACGACCGCTCGGCCTTTCGCGCGCTGCTCAAGGTGAGCAGTATTGGCCCCAAGCTGGCTCTGGCGATCCTTGGTGTGATGAACGCTGCCGAGCTTCAGGACGCGATCGCGCGACAGGACAAGACCGCCTTCAAGGGCATCAGTGGCGTCGGCAAGCGGACCATCGAACGAATTCTCCTCGACCTAGAAGGTAAGCTCGACTTTGTGACAAGCGGCGAAACCGGGGTTCGACTCCGGGCGGTTCCAAACCCTGCGAACTCGGCAAGCGAAGCGGCCGTTGGTGCACTCGTACAGATGGGATACAAGCGAAGTGAAGCGGAGACCGCCGTCGATAGCGCCGGAAGCCCATCGGGCGACGACAACGTCGAAGGACTGTTGCGCGCTGCCCTGTCAGCATTGTCATGAGTGAGATCGAAGCCAGAACGAACGAGAGCTTGAGCATCAGCGAGCAGTCCGACGACCGCGTGTTCGATCGCAGCCTCCGCCCAGGGCGATTCGAGGACTTCGTCGGGCAGGACCGGATCAAAGACAACCTGCGGGTCTTCGTCGAGGCGGCGAAGCGGCGCGGCGAACCGATCGACCACACCCTGTTCTGCGGGCCGCCTGGGCTCGGCAAGACCACCCTGGCCCTAATTTTGGCGGGCGAACGCGGAGTCAACCTCCACTCGGCCTCCGGTCCAGCGATCGAGCACAAGGGCCAACTCGCCGCACTGCTCACGAAACTCGAACCCAACGACGTGCTGTTCATCGACGAGATTCACAGGCTCAACGCCACGGTTGAGGAGAACCTCTACACGGCGGTCGAGGATTTCCGCATCGACATCGTCAACGGCGACGGACCCTACGCACAGACGCTTCAGCTCCCTCTAAGCCCTTTCACGCTGGTCGGCGCGACGACTCGAACGGGATTGCTGACCAACCCCATGCTTTCGCGTTTCGGATACGTCGCGCGCCTCGACTACTACCCCGAGGATGCGTTGCACGCGATCATCGAGCGCAGTGCGCGATTGTTGGACTTCACGGTCAGCTCCGAGGCCGCACACGAGCTCGCTCGTCGGTCTCGGGGAACCCCTCGGATCTCCAATCGATTGTTGCGTCGCTCGCGCGACTTCGCCGAGGTGCTGTCGGACGGAAAACTCGATGCCAAGACCGCTCGTGAGGGCCTAAGTCGCCTAGACGTCGACGACGCCGGGCTCGATCAGATGGACCGCCGCTATCTCACCGTGATCATCGATCACTACGATGGCGGCCCGGTAGGAATCGAAACCTTGGCAGCCGCCTTGAGCGAGCCACGCGATACGCTCGAGGATGTCTATGAGCCCTATCTGCTTCAGAAGGGCCTCTTGGGACGCACTGCAAGAGGACGTGTGGCGACCCGACACGCGTTCGAGCATCTGGGAAAGACCCTACCCAGCGGCAAACAATCCGGCCTTTTTTAGTCATCTTGCGAAGGTTCTCCGCTCCTGGGTCGCGCACTGATAGAGTCGGAAGCCCCATGGAGACCAATCGTCGGACGGCCGAAGATAGCCTGTTGTCCTCTGTCGAGCGATGGACGCCAGCGGATGCCGAGCTGTGGAGTCGCTGGCGGGCATCCCTGAAGGCCGAGGCTCGAGCCGACGTCCTCCTACCGCTCCAGGCTGTGCTCTCCGGGCTCGTCGCGTTTCGCCATCTGGAGAACCACCCGCTCGCGGTGTCTGTGGCCGATTTTAGGCCGCATCTTCATGCGGTGCGCGTCGCGCAGGATTGGGCGCTCGAGCTCATCGCGCGGTTGCGAAGCGATCCCCCTCCGGAACGACGGCTCCAAGCCGTCGAGCGCCCACTGGGTGAGCCCGATTCTTCCCTGCGCATGCTCGAGCGCTCCTTGAATGACGCGCGTCGAGTTAGCGAGCGGCTCTTGGATCTCCCAGTGGTGGATGCCGGCGCATTTCAAGCCAGCCTCGATCTCTTTCTGCGAGACCTCGCTCGGAACGCCTTTTTTCATCCCCCTGAGCCGCTCGAGTTTTCGAACGTGGCTGAGTTGGTGCGACCGGATGGCCTGACTCCGGAGCTCGAATCCTGGAGGAGTCCGGCCGCCAAGACGACGACGATGTTGGCGTTCCTCACACTCCTCAGGGCACACCGATTCTTGGGCATCGCCGACCAGCAGATCCACGACGACGACGGGCTCTACCGGGCCCATGTCGTGCTCGCCGCCGTTCGAAGGGAGCTCCGCACGCTGACGCGTTTCCTTTTGGTGCAGGGCGTGGAGACGTTCGCCGACGAGCTCGAAGCACGCCTGCTGTCCCTCGAAGCTCACGACATCACCAGCGCTCGAACGGAGATCACCAACGCCTCCAACGAACTGAAAGAGCTGCGCGAAGCGGTGGAGGCGCTCGCGATGACGATTCATGCAAAGGTTCGTTCAGCGCTGGACCGGGCCCTCCCGGACCTGCACCCCGAACAGGGCTTCGCGCAGCCGGCAGAGCAGATGCGAAGCGGTATTCGCGACGTTCGTGCAACCGTGAAAACCGCGGCGAAGGAGCTTCGTGACTTGGGACGACCGGTTCTCGACCCGCGCGCCGACCGCAAGAGCGAACGCGTGCAGAAAACCAGTCATCAAGACATCTGGGCGTTTCGATTCATCCTCCGCGCTTTCGTTGCGAAAGCTTCGGTGGCCTCGGTGGGCGGCGATTATTGGAGCGATGCCGGTGGCCTCGGTTTCATAAGCGAGTTCGTTCGTCATTTTCGAGTGTTTGGCACGCGGCTGACACGGGCCACCGAGTACGGGCGGCGTGGACCATTGACACGCGCGATCAGTCCGCTGAGTCGACCGGGGGGCATCGATGCAGAGAGCCTCGAGCTCGCAGCAGGCGAGTGCGTCCTTTTTCTCGAGCATCTCGACGAAGCGTTGGCAGAAGTGCCACGGTCCATGCTGGCACCATTCGACAAGAACAAGGCCGCAGCAGAGCTTCGAGGCTACCTATCGGCGGCCAAGGACCATACCGCGGCCGACCGTGCCGCGGCCGGTGCATTCGGGTTGATCGATTCGAGCCACGCGCAGGCGAGCTAGAAGACGAAACCAAACGCCGCGAACGTTCGTTCGATGACCCAGAACGCAGCCAGCGATCCGATGAGGTAGGCGGGGACTCTGCGCTCGCGTTGCAGACCGGCGGGGAGCGCTCGGCGAACGACCGCAAAGGCGACTCCAGCCACGGCGATCACCGCCAACTGCCCCACCTCGAGCCCGAGGTTGAAGCCAAGGAGGGCGAGCGGAATCTCGTCGGTTGGAAGACCGGCGTCGAAGAGAACCGACGCGAAACCAAGACCATGAAGCAAACCGAGCGCGCCGGGCAGCGTCCATGGGTGCTTCCAGACCGGGCCGTGGCGCCCGGACTGAATCTCGAGCGCAAGGACGACGATCGTGAGCGCAATGAGTGCTTCGACGAGCGCCATGGGGACCGAGACGATCCCGAGAACCGAAAGCGCCAGGGTCAAGCTGTGACCGACCGTGAATGCCGTGACCGCGGCAATGAGACGGCGATGCCAACCAAAGAGAAGCAGAAGCCCGAGCACGAAGGTGAGGTGGTCCCATCCGGTGAGGAGATGCTCGACCCCGAGAGCAAGGTACTCGAAGAACGAGTTCGACTCCTGTTCCCGTGGGGGAACGGTGAGCTGCGGTGTGCTCGTGTCGAGGATCGTATGGTGAACCTCGCCGTCTGCGCGGACGATTCTGACGACGACGTTGATGCTCGAGTCGGCTAGGCCGTCCACGGCGATGACGGTGCCGACCATGTCGGGAGGATTGCATCGAAGGAGTAGGCTCTCCTCGACGGCGGTTTCGTCGTTGGTCTTGTGGCGTTCGGGCGGCCCCAGCGGTTCACACCGCTCGGGCACCAGCGGCTGGAGGGATTGGCCGGTCGGCCGCTTCAGGGGTGCACGCCAGCGCATCACGACATGACCGTCAGGGCTCTGCTCGAAAGAAAGAACCGAGGGTGCGAGTGGATGAGCCGCTGCGTTCGACGGACCAAAAGCCAGCATGAGGAACGCTGCCAACAGGAACGTGCGCACGGGTGCTTGATCCGGGAACGTTGTGGTGACTGATGCTTGAGCCGGAAGCGGCGTGGAAACTGAGGGTGTGGTTGGGTTTAGTTTCATCCGACCCACCCACCCCCGCCGCGTAGTCCTCCCTCCGCGGCATTCGCTGCGCTTCGCCTTGG
>CAYZDM010000004.1:0-21090 GCA_964476875.1 uncultured Sandaracinaceae bacterium
TGCGGCAGCTCGAAACGCGGTAGTCGCGATTGGGCACGATGCGTTGGTGGCGCTCGACGAGGCCCTCAGCGACCCTACGACGCCCCAGAAGGTTCGCCGCCGCATTCCGCATACGATCATTCGGTTCGAGTCCCAGGAGGCAGCTGACATTCTCCTTCATCATTTGGACAGAGAACGTGAAGCCGGAGTACGCTTGAAGATCTTGCGTGCACTCGGGCGCCTACGGACGAATCAACCGTCGATGGTCCTCGATGACTCACTTCTCGAGGAACAGCTCCGCGACAACCTGCTGCGTGTCGTTCAGCTTCTTCGATGGCGGGCGGCGATCGAGGGCAACGGTACCCCCGAGACCAGTGACGCCGAGCTCTTGCGGGTGGCGCTTCAGGACAAGGAGCACGCCGCCTTGGAGCGGGCGTTCGGCCTGATGGGGCTCCTGCATCCCGAAGAGAATTTCACGTTAGTCTGGAGAGGGGTCACGAGCGGTAACGCCGGCCTGCAAGCCGCGGGGCTGGAGGTCCTGGAGGCGGCGCTGGTCGGGTCGTTCCGAGAGGCCATGCTGGCGATCATCGACGACGGAGAATCACCGGCCCGGCGCGCACGCGTGGCAGCGACCGCATTGGGCGCGAGCAAATCTCCCCTGTCTCACGAAGAAGCGGTGAAAGAGATGATGGAAGATCGGAGCGAGGTGCTCCGTGGAATTGCCACGCACCATACGGCCGAGCTCGATCAGAGCAGGGCCCGAGACGCGGCACAGGAGGTGCACAGCCTTGCCTGACAGGTCTTCAGCCCCCGCACCGATGGACCGGTTTCAGCGTTTCTTGTTCCTGCGAACGATGCCGGGACTCGCAGAGGTGCCGCCTGAAGTCGCGCAAGTCATCGCCGCAAACACGCGCGAACGCTTCTTCGCGAAAGGGGAGCATCTCTACCGCAGCGGCGTGCCAGCGATCGAAGTTCAGTATGTCGTGAGTGGCGAATGCGAGATCATTCGCAATGGAAGAGCAGTGCGTCGCTTGGGTCCTCGCACTGTGGTCGGAGGGGTCAGTGCGCTCGCGGGGGAAGAGCTGGGCTACGACTGCGTCGCTCTCGACGACATGATCACGCTGGGGATCGACGTTGAAGATTCTCAAGAGATTTTCGAAGATCACTTCGTTCTGCTGAAGCGAGTGCTGCGGGGAACCAGCCGCGAGGTTCTCGATGCGCGCCGCAAGCTCGGAGAGAACGCCGGCTTTGGTCCGGTTTCCGAGCCGTTTGCTTTTCCCGAACGACCATTCGATCTCGTCGAACGAATGGCGTTTTTGCGAAAGTCGTTTTCATTCGGTGACAGCGAGATCGACGCGATTGCGGATCTCGCGCGCGACGTACAAGAGGTTCACCTTCCAAAGGGAGAAGTCCTCTGGAACATCGGTGATCGGAGCACGTACTTCCTGCTACCGCTGCGCGGTGTCATCGACTGCCACGCCACCGATCCGGATCAGCACTTTCAACTGGGCCCGAGTGACTCGGTAGGCGCGATCGACGCCATGGCCGACGAACGTCGCTGGTTCCAAGCCGAAGTCACCGAAGACCTAGTCGCCTTCCGGATCGACCAAGAGTTCCTCCTCGAGGTCCTAGAAGACCACTTCACCATGGCCATGTCCCTCCTAAGAAACATCGCCGCCGGCATCCTCCACCTCTACGACCAGGGACACTCCCCCCCCTCCTAAACCCCCGAAATCACACCCTTCCCCACCCAAAGATCGCAGCGACTCAACAGTACGTCATTTCGTTTGTTTCAGGATGTAGTCGCTGCGATCTTTCCTCTAATTTCCCTTTATTTTCGGTGAGTTAGAGGGGTGGGGAGTGTCCCCTTGTAACTGTTTGTTTGTTCAGTATATTGGGTGGTCCCATGTCTTCTGGGACTGTGATTGAGATTGAGGCGCGGCGGGTTGGAGCGAAGGCTTTGCCGCTGTCGGAGTTGTTGCCTCGGGGCCGGCTGGTCGAGGTTTCGGGCAAGCATGCTTGTGCGCGGACGACGACGGCTGTGTCGTGTGTGATCCAAGCACAGGCGAGTGGTGAGCTCGTCGCTTGGGTTCAGCCGAAGGATGGCGCGTTGTTTCCTCCCGACCTCGAGGCGGCAGGCGTTGATCTCGATTCGTTCATCGCTATTCACGTACCGCGCCACGCAGGTCCATTCGCATTGGTTAGAGCAACTGAATGGCTTGCTCGTTCGGGTGCGTTTGGTTTGACGGTCATCGATCTCACCGATGCACTACCGCCTGGCGCATCAGTAAACTGGCAAGGTCGTCTTCAAGGTCTGTTGCGACAGTACGACGGGCGCGTTCTTCTGCTCACTTCGAGTGCATACGAAGAACCTTCTTCCGGTCCTTTGATCGGCTTGCGTGTCGAGCCTCGACGCGGACCTCTTCATTCCGATCATTTCGAAATTCACACTCGTGTGCTCAAAAACAAAATCGGCATCGCACCCGATCTCTCTTCGACGAGGCCCATCGCTCCGGCCGGTTTGCGAGGTGCATCATGAGGCGCGTGTGTTGTGTTCTCTTGCCCATGCTTCCCTTGCAAATTCTCTTGCGCAACAGGCCGCACTGGAGCGGTGCACCCGTTGCAGTCGTCGACGACGAAGGCCCCAATGGCCGCATCACTCACCTCAATGCCCTCGCAAAAAAGAGCCGCCTTCGTATCGGCATGCGTCAAACCGTCGCGCGTGATCTTCTCCCAAACCTGCACACTGCCGTCGTGTCTTCCGAAGAGGCCTCGGAAGTCAGCCGCGATTTGATCACTTCGCTTCAAACGTTCTCACCTCGCGTCGAGGCCATCGATCATGCCGGCGCATTCCATCTCGACCCCGAAGGGCTCCGGCGCCTCTACGGCGGCTATCCCAACTGGGCAACATCCATTCACCGCTATTTGCGGGCTCGACATTGGCAAAACTCAGTGACTGTCGGTTTTCATCGTCAGCGGTCGCTCGCGGTGGCGATGACTCACCTCGGAGTCACCATCTTGCAGAAGGCAAGCGACGAACTCGAGCAGTCGAACAAGACACCAGTTGGTGAGTTCGATTTGCCAGGCGAGCTTTGCGAGAACTTGAGGGCCTTGGGCATCGAAACATTGGGCGACTTTCTCGTCTTGCCTCCCGGCGAGCTTCATAGCCGCTTTGGCGCCAAGGCAAGTGCGCTCCACGATTCCTTTTCAGAAGCCATGCAGCTTCCGATTCAGCCGCATGCGTTCGACGAGCCCGTCCGCATCTCTTTTCAAGTCGACCCACCCGACGAAGATCAGAACCGATTGCTCTTTGCGATCAAAGGCGCGCTCCATTCATTGTTGCATCAAGTGCGCGCTCGCGGTGAGGCCATTCACTCTCTCGAACTCTCCCTTCATCTGGAGCGCGCGCCTCTTCATCGAGAACACATCGAACCTGCTTCACCGACACTAGACTTGATGTTGGTACTCGAGCTCATTCGCCTTCGTCTGGGAGAACTAAAACTGCAAGGCGCCGTCGAGGAAGTAGAGATTCTTGCCAACACGGTGCGCGCATGCGCCGAGCAGGTTTCCCTTCCTGGCCATCAACCTCGACGCGACATGAGCGCTGCACATCGCGCACTCGACCGAATCCGCGCGGCGTACGGTGAACAGTCCGTGACAAAGGCCTTCGTACGTGAAGCCCATTTGCCGGAGGCCTCCTTCCGCTTTGAGCCGATCCAACACGCTCGGCTGAGCGAGCAAGCAGCTACGCCTCCAGTTTCTTCAATGGTTCGGCGTGTTTACAGTCGCCCTAAGCCTCTTCCTCCCCGTAAACCAAAGGAGCCGGAGGCTGGACCCTCGCTTGCCAAGGACCATGCGATTGAACACATGTACGGACCGTACCGGGTGAGTGGTGGTTGGTGGAAACGCCTCGTCGAACGCGACTACTACTACGCTGAAACCGATCACGGCGATTTGCTCTGGCTCTTCTACGACCGCCCACGCAAACGATGGTTCTTGCATGGAGTGCTCGATTGAATGAGCGTTTACGTTCCGTTGTGGGTCAAAAGCAATCACAGCTTTTTAGAAGGCGCTTCTTTCCCCGAAGAGTTGGTTGATCACGCGCACGCTCTCGGGCTTCCTGCGGTTGCCATCACGGACCGTGACGGAGTCTATGGTTTGGTGCGTGCGCACATGCGAGCAAAGGAGCTCGGCATCCGCATCGTGACCGGAGCACAGCTTACGGTCGACATCGACGACCACACACATCACGTCGTAGCGCTCGCCAGAACTCGCCGCGGCTACGCTGATTTGTGTAGGTCCTTATCACTCGGTCACGCTCGATGTGAAAAGGGTGTTTCGCTCATCACCACTTCAGACCTCGAACAAACGAGGGACATTTTTTTTCTCTGCCAAACGCCCGAAGCCTTGCGCATGTTGCATGCAAGTCACGGACCTTCATCCGTGTTTGCTCTTTGCTCACGCCATCTCACCGATCACGAAAGACCACGCGAGAAAGCTTTGCGCTCCGTCGCAAGGGAGCTGGGCGCACAGACATTGGGTGCGAACGAAGTCCTCTACCACGATAGACTCCGACGCCCCCTCCAAGACATTTTGGCCTGTATTCGTGCGGGAAAGGCGCTCTCCGAGGCTGGGCACGCCATTCGCGCAAACGCAGAGCACGACCTCAAATCTCCGGATGAGATCAGCCGCCTTTTCGCAGACGACCCCGCATGCCTTCGACGCACAATCGACATCGCTGAACAGTGCACGTTCAGCCTCGATGATCTTCGTTATCGATATCCAGAAGAACGCCTTCCATCAGGTCAAAGCGAGCAAGTGTGGTTGCGAGAGCTCACGTTTCGTGGCGCACGCAAACGCTACCAAGGCAAGGTGCCCACCGACGTTCGCACACAGCTCGAACGCGAACTTCAGATCATTCGTAAGCTTGACTACGGCGGCTACTTCCTGACGATGCACGAAATCGTTCAGTACTGCCGACAACAAGACATCTTGTGCCAAGGCCGGGGCAGCGCCGCCAACAGTGCTGTCTGTTTCTGTTTGGGGATCACGGCCATCGATCCCGTGCGCATGGATCTCTTGTTCGAGCGCTTCTTGAGCGTGGAGCGCGCTGAGCCACCCGATATCGATCTCGACATCGAGCACGATCGTCGCGAAGAAGTCATTCAACACGTCTATGAGAAATACGGTCGCCGACATGCCGCCATGGTCGCGAACACCATTCGCTATCGCATCCGGTCAGCAGTGCGTGACGTGGGCAAGGTGCTCGGTTTGTCGCGAACGGATCTTGAAACCGCGACGCGACTTCTCAGGCATCGGGACGACGTACTGAACCCAGAGCTTCTGCGAGAAGCGGGGCTCGACAAGGACGTGCCGGCCACCCAACACTTGTGGTCTCTAGCCACTCAAATACTTGATTTTCCTAGGCATTTATCGATTCACCCAGGAGGATTTCTACTGGGTCATCGCCCGGTAGACGAGATCGTTCCGATCGAGCCGGCGACGATGGAGGCGCGTACCGTCATCCAATGGGACAAGTACGACGTCGACAGCCTCGCGCTGTTCAAGATCGATCTACTGGGGCTTGGAGCCCTCACCTGCATTCACCACGCGTTCGATCTGTTGCATGAGCACAAGGGACAGTCGATCGAGATAGCCACCGTTCCGGCCGAGGACGAGGCCACGTACGACATGATGTCGAGAGGCGACACGGTTGGTGTGTTTCAGATCGAGAGTCGTGCGCAGATGGCCATGCTTCCGCGACTTCGTCCGCGCACGTTTTACGATCTCGTAATCGAAGTTGCCATCGTACGTCCGGGCCCCATTCAAGGAGATATGGTGCACCCATACCTGCGGCGAAGAAAGGGCGAGGAAGAAGTCGTCTATCCGCACCCGAAGCTCGAACGCATTTTGAATAAGACGCTGGGCGTTCCGATCTTTCAAGAACAGGTCATGAAGCTTGCGGTCGAAGCAGCTGGATACACGCCGGGCGAAGCCGATCAGCTACGCCGCGACATGGCTGCATGGCGCAAGTCAGGGCAAATTGAAAAGCACCGAACGCGCATGATCCCGCGCATGCTTGCCGAAGGCATTCCCGAAGAGTTTGCCGAGCGCGTCTTCTCTCAGATCAAAGGCTTTGGTGAGTATGGTTTCCCGGAGAGCCACGCAGCCTCTTTTGCGTTGTTGGCCTACGTCACCGCATGGCTCCGGTGCCATCACCATGATGCGTTCACCTGCGCAATCCTGAACGCTCAACCGATGGGCTTTTACACCCCGGCCACCCTGGTGGAAGACGCCAATCACCACGGCGTCGAAGTTCACCCCATCGACATCAACAAAAGCCAATGGAACTGCACACTAGCCCCACCGGCGGAGGAGGGTGAAAACCCCGTGGACGACGCAAAGGGTCGTCTTTACGGGGTGAGAATGGGACTTCGATACGTGAAGGGACTCGGAGTCAACGAGCGCGAACGGATCGAATCGGGCGCGTCCCCATACCCGAACCTCGCTACGTTCGTTCGGCAAACGCGACTCAACAAGAAAGCCCTTCATGCGCTGGCCGAAGCCGGTGCGTTCGAATGCTTCGGCCTCAACCGGCGTGATGCGATCTGGCAAGTGCGCAGCCTCTCGCGGTTTGCGCAGGATTCATTGCCGCTCGATCCAGCATCGAGCCAAATCTCGTTCGGCTCCTTGGCGAGCGACGATCAAGTGCTGTGGGACTATCGCTCGAGTCATCACAGCACGCGAGGTCACCCGATGAGAGGGCTTCGTCATGTCCTGGAGTCACGTGGCATCCCCGAAGCGACGCGCATTCACGGCTGCAAGCATGGAACCGAACTCGACTACGTTGGCATGGTGATCTGTCGTCAGCGCCCCGGCACGGCATCAGGCGTCACCTTCTTCACGCTCGAGGACGAAACCGGCTTCGTCAACGTGGTCGTGTGGAAGCAAGTGTTCGAGCGACACGCCGCCCTGGCCAAAACTGCCGCCTTACTCGGCGTAACAGGTGAGATTCAAAAAGCAGATGGAGTCATCCACTTGATGGCCAAATCACTCTGGGAGCCGGACCTGGCGCTTGCCGAGCAAACCCACCGCTCCCGCGACTTTCACTAACGCGAAACCGTCGGTCGTCATCTATATTTATTCGAGCGGTAGCTCCGGCTCGTCGCGGCGTGGCTGGAGGCTCTCTCGTTCGATGGTCCGCACGCAGGCGTTCCACCTCAGGATTGCGTCCTCGACTCCAGCCGGCTTGAGTTCGTCCGCCTGTTCGTAATGTTGCATCGCCTCGTGAAGCCCTTCGTACGCGAAGGTGCGCTCCATTCCTCCGTGCAGGAGATGAGCGCGCCCTTGGCGCTCGGCCACCAGCCCAGCGTAGTACGCGCGCTCGTAGGCCCCGGGAAGCTTAGCGACGTGCTCCCGTGCGCGACGAGCCCCGTGCGAGCCACCACCTTGCTGAAACTGGTCGGTGAGCGACAGAATCAGCGTGATGCTCGCGGGGCCATTGTCCGGATCGATCGCCAAGATGTCGAGGCAAATGCTCTCCGCCTGCTCGGGGTCGTTCAGCAAGCGGTAGTGCTCGGCGCGTTCGACGGCGCGTTCGATGCCATCAGTGGAAATGCGTTTGAGAGTGAAGCCTGTTGTCATCCTGACTGCTCCTCCGAACGTGTCTTTGTTCGCACCTTACGCCCTGCAAAGAGACGAGCCAAGCGCGCGAGTGGATCGTAGTAACGATCGACGACTCGCTCCTTCAGGGGAATGATGCCGTTGTCGGTGAGATTGATGTTCTCAGGACAGGTGTCGGTGCAGCATCGCGTGATGTTGCACATGCCCGACCCGTACTCCTTTTTGATCTCCGGAATGCGGTCATCGTCGTCGAGTGGGTGCATCTCCAGGCTGGCGAGGCGAATCATGTAGCGGGGCCCCACGAATGCGTCCTTGCGGTCCCGGTCCCGAACCACGTGGCAAACGTCCTGACAAAGGAAGCATTCGATGCACTTTCGGAACTCTTGGACCCGATCGATGTCCTGTTGGTACATCCGGTGCTCGCCATCCCCGCCCCGTGGCTTGGGCTTGAATGGGGCGATTCGCTTGTTCTGCTCGTAGTTCCAGGAGACATCGCATGTGAGATCTTTGATCAAAGGGAACGCCTTGAGAGGCTGCACCGTGATGACGTCGTCCGGCCCATAGACGTTCATCCGAGTCATGCACGCGAGTCGCGGACGCCCGTTGATCTCCATGCTGCACGAACCGCACTTGCCGGCTTTGCAGTTCCATCGAATGGCAAGGTCGTTCGCCTGCAGAGCTTGAATGCGGTGCAGGACGTCGAGAACCACCATGCCTTCGTCGACCTCTGTCTCGAACTCTTTGAACTCGCCGCCGTGCGAGTCGCCGCGCCAAATCTTGAACGTGCGTTTGCTCATCCTACCTGGCCTCCCTCGAGCTCTTCGAGTGTTGCGTTGGCGATCGCGGCGAGCTCGGCCGGTGCGTCGGGGCGCTGCACCTTCTCGACCAGCATCGATCCCCCGGGCCCCTTCTTCGTCACGATGTTGAAGCGCGCGCACTCTTCGCGTTCGCCTTCGAAGTCGAGCCGCGTGTGGGCACCTCGGCTCTCCTCGCGTAGGTAAGCCGCCCGCGCGACGGCTTCTCCGACGATGAGTAGTGACTTCACCGAGAGCGCCTCGTGCCACCCGGGGTTGTACTGGCTGGTGCCGGGTGCCTTGAGATTCTGGGCGCGGACCGTGAGCTCCCTGAGCTGCTCGACCGCTGTTTGAAGCTCTTCGCCCGTCCGAACGATGCCGACGTTGGTGCTCATCACCTCTTGAAGCGCCTCGTGCAAGAGGTATGGATTCTCGCCACTTTCTCGGTTCAAAATATCGGTCGCCGCTCTGAACGCAGCCGTAATCTGCCCGTCGTCGGCGCGGGGCGTGTCGCTCAGGTCCGACAAGTAGGAGGCCACGCCAAGGCCGGCCAAACGTCCAAAAACGATGAGGTCGGATAGCGAGTTGCCGCCAAGACGGTTCGCTCCATGCAACCCGGCCGCGCACTCACCACAAGCAAACAGCCCTGGGACGTTCGTCTGTTGTGTGTCCGCATCGACGCGAATACCGCCCATGAAGTAGTGAAGCGTAGGACCGACTTCCATCGGTGTCGTAGTGATGTCGACCTCGGCGAGCTCTTTGAACTGATGGTACATCGACGGGAGCTTGCGCTTGATCGATTCCGCCGGACGCCGCGATGCAATGTCGAGGAACACGCCGCCATGAGGAGAACCACGACCAGCCTGCACCTCTGCACGAATGGCACGCGCCACGACGTCACGCGTGAGTAGTTCAGGTGGGCGCCGCGCGTTCGGATCATCAGGCCACTTGTCGGCTTCGAGGATCGTGTCCGCGGTCTCCGGAGCGAAGCGCTTCGGAATGTAGTTGAACATGAAGCGCTCGCCCTTGTTGTTGAGCAAGACGCCGCCGTCGCCACGAACGCCTTCGGTCACCAAGGTGCCGCGTACAGAAGGGGGCCAGACCATGCCGGTCGGATGGAACTGCGTGAACTCGAGATCCATCAGCTCGGCGCCGGCCTCGTAGGCGAGCGCGGCACCGTCCCCCGTGTACTCCCAGGAGTTGCTGGTGACGTTCCACGCCTTGCCACCACCTCCGGTGGCCATGATCACAGCCGCCGTCCTAAACAAGACAAATCTGCCTGTTTCACGCCAATAACCAGCCACTCCTGCTATCCGACCGCCCTCGACCAGAAGCTGTAGGGCGGTGCATTCCATGTGAAAATGGATGCCCTGATGCACCCCGTGGTCTTGGAGTGTGCGAAGCAGTTCGAGCCCCGTGCGGTCGCCGACGTGAGCGAGCCGGGGGTAGCGGTGACCACCGAAGTTGCGCTGATTGATCAGCCCGTCGGGCGTGCGATCGAACACCGCACCCCACTCTTCGAGCTCACGCACCCGCTCTGGTGCTTGCTTCGCGTGGAGTTCCGCCATGCGCCATTGGTTCAGGAACTTCCCGCCACGCATGGTGTCACGGAAGTGAATTTTCCAGTTGTCACGGCGATCGACGTTGCCTAGCGATGCCGCCATCCCGCCCTCGGCCATGACCGTGTGTGCCTTGCCGAGAAGGCTCTTCGAAATGACTCCAGTGTTGAGGCCGCCCGCGCTGCATTCGATGGCTGCGCGGAGACCTGCTCCTCCGGCGCCAATGACGAGCACATCGTGTTCGAAAGTTTGGATCTCGCTGACGTTCATCGTTGCTTAATTCGTCCAAGTATTGAAGTCGGTGATCACGCCCATCGAGACCAATCGCACGTACACGTCAGTGAACCCAACCCAAACGAGGCTCGTCCACGCAAAGTTGGGATGCCGGGCGTTGAGCCAGCTCACCCGCTTCCAAGCGCTGTATCTGACCGTTTCTTCGCCGCATGACATGCAGTCCATACCGCCGCCGATCAGGTGTCGGAACGCGTGACATCCGAACGTATATCCGGCGAGAAACGTCGCGTTGAGGAAGAGCACGATCGTTCCGACGCCAATGCCAAACTCGCCGTTTCGGAACAGCGCCAGGAACGCGTCGTAGTAGAGGATGAAGATGTAGGCGATCGCGAAGTACAGTGCGTAGCGATGGAGATTCTGAAAGATCAGCCAGGCGGTTTCGCCACGGTACGTGCCGGTCGCGACCGGGTTCACGGCGCACGCAGGGGGCGACCCCGTGAACGCGCGGTAATACGCCTTGCGGTAGTAGTAGCAGGTGAACCGGAAGACTCCGGGGAAGAAAAGAATCAGCAGCGCCGGCGAAGCCGGAAGGAAGCTAGGCCACCACGCCGGCCACGCACCCAGCCATGCGTGCGAGATTGGCGCCCCACCCGCCACCGATGGGTCGGTGTAGAGGACAGGCGAATACAACGGGCTGAGGTAGGGGTTCGCGTAGTAGTTGTCGCCTTGGAACGCGGCCCAGGTGACGTAGATCGAGAAGCCGGTCAGCACGACGAGGGTCACCAGGGGAGACACCCACCAGCGATCTTTTCGAGTCGTAGCGGTCGCTCCGGTAGGATGACCACCAAGCACAGTGAGTTGTCGAGTCGGCATGGGCTCGGCGGACTATACCGAAAGCGCATAGCCGCGAACAAGGATTTCCGGGAAAGGTCAGCCAATGAAAACGCTGGTTTTGACACGGCCTGAGGTCGAACAGGTCACGACGATGGAGCTCGCGGTCACCGCCGTGGAGCAGGCGTTCGCCGGATTCGGACGCGGTGACGGGGCCATGCCGCCCAAGGTTTACCTGCCGATCGAAGACCACGATGGGGACTTTCGCGCGATGCCGGCGCGGCTGGGAGAAGCGGCCGGCATCAAGTGGGTGAGCGTCCACACGAAGAATCGGGCGGAGCACGGACTTCCAACGGTAATGGCTGTCTACGTTCTCAACGACCCGTCAAACGGATTCCCGTTGGCGGTGATGGACGGGACACTCCTCACCGCTTTGCGGACCGGGGCGGCGGGTGCGGTCGCCTCGAAATACCTGTCGCAGGGCTCGCCGAAGACGATCGCCTTCATCGGCTGCGGCGCACAAGCCTACACACTCCATGGAACCCACCGCGTCGTTTTCGATAGGTTCGAGAGTCTGGCGCACGATCGCAATCCAAGTACGGCGCAGCAATTCGCTGATGGTGTGGGCGCGCGGGTCGTTGATCTGGAAGAGGCCGCGGGTGCCGACATCGTGTGTACCGCTACCCCTTCACGCACGCCGTTCGTTCAAGCATCTTGGGTTCGGCGTGGCGCGCACATCAATGCCATGGGGGCAGACGCCCCAGGAAAGAGGGAGCTGACCACCTCCGCGCTCGACGGTGCGGCCGTGTACATCGACGACATCCACCAGGCGACGGCGAGTGGGGAGATCAACGTCCCGCTTGCGGAAGGCGACTTCAGTTTGAGTGACATCGCCGGCACCTTGGGCGAAGTCGTGGCCGGCCGTCTGCCTCGGCCGGACCATGGCGTGACCACCGTGTTCGACTCTACCGGGCTCGCGATACAGGACGTCGCGCTGGCGCGCGCGATCTACGAGGCCGCTCGAGCACAATCGCTTGGACGCGAGCTGGACCTCGTCGGTGTCGACGCTGCGGCAAGCCCCTAGTTTGGCGCAAAACTGGGGGTTTACAGGGGCGGGACAGTAGGCTTCCGCGAGTGCCGCGCCTCGTCTCCGTCGTCTTTCTGCTGACTCTGCTCCTGCCTGGTCCGGGTACGGCGCAGGGAGATCCGCCGTCGTTTCTCGGCGAGCCAGACGCCGACCGGATCACCGCCCTGAGAACCTCGGACATCGCCGACGTGACCAAGGGCAAGGGTGGTCGAAGCCTCGCCTTCAAGATCACCTTGGCGGACGGAACGCGTGGCTATTTCAAGCCCAAGCAGACGTTCTCGGCGGCACATTGGTACTCCGAGCTGGCTGCCTACTACCTGGATCGTGAGCTTGGTCTCGGCCGAGTTCCGCCGACCACGGGTCGCACCTTCGAGTGGAAGGAGCTGAAGGCCGCAGCTGGGCGAGATGAACGTGTGTCGGAACTCGGGATCTCGACGAATGGAACCGTGAAGGGCGCCTTCGTCTGGTGGATTCCGGAGCCATTGCGGCGCGTGCGCATGGGTCGGAAGTGGGAACGTTGGGTGAGAATTCAGAAGTCACTTCCCGTCACACCCTACCAACGGCCCGTAGACTATCGCGCTGATCTCAACCACCGCCCTGGCGTTCGTGATGCCACCGATCCGAGTCGTCCGCTCGCGCAGGCGCCGGACACGGAAATCCGTCCCGCAGAGCTATCCGACCTGATCGTGTTCGACTACCTCACGCAGAACGTCGACCGCTGGGGTGGAGACTTCACCAACGTCCGAACCAGGGGGCCCGGCGGACCACTGATCTATTTGGACAACGGAGCTGGTTTCTGGCTGGGGGAGCAGCGCTTGGGTTTGATGGAAGCCCGTTTGAAGGCACTTCAGCGGTTTCGGAGGTCGACGATCGAGGCGGTGCGAAACCTCGACATCGAGGGGTTCGCGGTGGGTTTGCGTAGCGATCCGCTCGCTCCGGTGCTCAACGAGAAGCAGTTGGACGGCCTCGGGCAGCGACGCGACGCGGTCCTCGAGCACGTGGACGCCATGGTCGCTCGGTTTGGCGAAGCGCGCGTCTACGCGTGGTAGGGTCCGACGGTGAAGGAACGACTTCGGCTCCCCGCCGAGTGGGAGCAGCACACAGCCTGCTGGCTTGCGTTTCCGTACTTGCCAGAAGAGTGGCCCCAGCATCTTCTCGAAGCACAGCGTTCGATCGCCGCCCTGGCGACGGCGATCGCAAACGTCGGCAACGAGCCGGTTCAAATCCTCGTCAGGAACGACGAGGTCGAGTCGCAGGCGCGCGTGTTGATCGGCGACTCCCCTAGAGTCAGTTACGTCACGGCCAACTACGGAGACTGTTGGGTCCGCGACACCGCACCGCTGTTCGGACATACCCCAGACGGCCACCTTGGGGGACTGTGTTTCCGCTTCAACGGCTGGGGCGGCAAGTACCGGATGCCTTTTGACGATGAGGTGGGTCGGTGGCTGACTGACCGACTCGAGGCCGCACGCTTCGAGTGTCCCGTGATCCTTGAGGGCGGCGCCCTAGAGACCAACGGCGAAGGGACGTTCTTGACCACCGCGTCGTGCGCGCTCAACCCCAACAGGAACCCAGATCTCACGCGGGAAGCGTTCGAACGAGCACTGGGCGACGCCGTCGATTTGAAACGCCTGGTGTGGCTCGAACGCGGCCTCGAACACGACCACACGGACGGGCATATCGACATGATCGCGCGCTTTGCGGGCCCTGAGGCCGTATTCTGCATGAAACCGACTCGGGGGGCCCCCAACGCCGAAGTGCTCGAAGCGATCGCCCGAGCCCTGCGTGCCAATCAGCTGGGCGTGGTCGAGCTACCGGCTCCCCGACACGTGGCGGCGCCCGATGGCTCGCCTTTGCCGGCGAGCTACTGCAATTTCTACATCGCCAACGACGCCGTGATCGTGCCGGTGTATGAGATCCCCGAGGATGAGGCCGCGCTGCGCGAGATCGCAAACGCCTTCCCGAAGCGCGAGGTGATCGGCCTACCGGCGAGAGACCTGCTATGGGGAGGTGGCGCGTTTCACTGCGTCACTCAGGCTCAGCCCGGCACCCCATGACTTCTCCCTCACTCTCGATCGGCATCGTGCAGTGCGCCCTTCAGGGAAGCGTCGAAGAGAACGTCAACCGAGTCGAAGCGCTGATTCGCGACGCCGCCAAACAAGGCGCCCGGATCGTGCTGACCCCCGAGCTCTTCGAAGGCCCCTACTTCCCACAAACCGAGAACGAGGAAGCGTTCGACCTGGCTGCTCCTCTCGAAGGCCACCCTACGATCGCCCGAATGCAAAGCTTAGCGGCCGAGCTCGGCGTCGTGCTCCCAGTGTCGTTCTTCGAACGGGCAGGGCAGAGCTACTACAACAGCCTGGTGACCATCGACGCCGACGGGACCGCCCTCGGTCTATACCGGAAGAGCCACATACCCGACGGCCCTGGCTACCAAGAGAAGTTTTACTTCCGGCCTGGCGACACGGGCTTTCGGGTCTGGAAGACACGCCACGGCCGCATCGGAGTCGGTATTTGCTGGGATCAATGGTTCCCCGAAGCCGCGCGGAGCATGGCCCTACAGGGCGCCGAGGTGCTGCTCTACCCCACGGCGATTGGCAGTGAGCCAGAGGCGCCGGACGAAGACACGAAGGCGCCGTGGCAGCGCGCCATGGTCGGACACGCGGTCGTCAACGCGATGCCCGTGGCCGCAGCCAATCGAACAGGGGCTGAGGGCGGGATGACCTTTTACGGCAGCTCGTTCGTGTGTGACCAGCGCGGAGACCTGCAAGTCGAGCTCGGTCGAGAAGAGGAAGGGGTGGCGCTAGCGTCCTTCGACCGTGTTGCGCTGCGGCGATACCGGGCGAACTGGGGCTTCTTCCGAGATCGCCGACCGGATCTATACGACAGACTGACAGGAGACGAGCCTGTTGATTGATTCGCTCTACGCGATCATCGACGCCGAAGCCGCGGAGCGACCGTTGGGGCTTGCCTTTCAAGCGCTGAACGCCGGCTGTGCGATGGTCCAGCTTCGCGCAAAGCGGCTCGACGATTTTGCGTTCCTCGAGATCGCCAAGCGGGTGAGGTCTGCGTGTACTCACGCGGGGGTACCGTTCGTCGTCAACGACCGGGCGGATATCGCGCGCCTCGTTCAGGCCGACGGCCTGCACTTGGGGCAGGACGATCTTTCGATCGAAGAGGCGCGCTCGGTCGTAGGCGACATGCAGATCGGGGTCTCGACCCACACCCTCGAGCAAGCCATGCGGGCGGACGGCAAGGGGGCGGACCTGATCGCGTTCGGCCCGGTCTTCGCAACCAAGACCAAAGAGAACCCAGACCCAGTCGTCGGCCTCGAAGCGCTCGGTGCCGTGTGCCAAGCGGTCTCGGCGCCGGTGGTCGCGATCGGCGGAATCACTCCCGAAAACGCTGAGGAAACACTACGTTCCGGAGCCCGCTTCGTCGCGGTGATCTCGGCGCTGCCGCACTTTCTCGGTGCCGCGCCTTAGCGGGTCACCGAGCTTCTTCGAAGTACTGAATCGCCGTCTCGATCGCCGCACCCAGCGCCTGGTTCACCAGCGTCGCGGTCGCGTCTTCGCCACTTCGAAGCGCCTCGTAGTAACGCTGACGCTCGGTTGCGTGGATCACGACAGGGGGATAGCCCGCGCGCATGAGAATGAGGTTCATCACCAAACGCGCAACCTTCCCGCTGTGTCGCGGGAAGGGATAAATGTGAAGCAGCTGGTAGTGCACTTTGCTCGCCACGCGAACCGGATGCATTGTCTTCTTGGTCTCGGGATCCGAAAGCCACTGAACCAGCTGGCGCATGCGGTAGCTGATCTTGTCTGGCTGCGAGATTTCGTGAAAGTAGAGCCGGTGAAGCGGCATGTCCCTGCGGTACTTGGGTGGCCCCTTTCCCTCGAGCTCCTCGGGTGCGAGCTGGGCAAACAGCTTTTTGATCACCTCGAGATTCGGAGAGAAGCGTCGGCGTGACGACATCTCGCGGATCATCTCGATCGCGCCCATGTGATTGCGAATCTCGTCGTAGACCGGGATGAGCGTAGGGTCGGTAACGATTTCGTCATAGATGGCGGCCCGCAGCTCGTCCATCGAATACACCACGCCCTCGAGCGCGCTGTCGTGATAGATCCAAGCGATGTCGAAGCGCTCTTGATACTCTTGGCGTAACTGTGGGTTTGCCGAATCCAGCAGCTCTTGGAGCTGGGCGACGCGGTCTTCTAAGCTCGGACCCTGAAGCGCTTGAACCAAGGCATTTCCTCCACACCCGGGGGACCTACACCGCCAGCCCCGCGCGGCCGGCGAAACTACCAGCGGGGCACCAACCCGTCAACCACGACCGATTTCGATTAATTGAGGGCCTCCGAAATAGCCCCTCGGAGCCTCATTTTGCTGGGAACCCCGGTCGAAGCCCAGCGAACCAACCCATCCTGCCCGACGATGATGACGGTCGGGAGCATCTCGATGGAGTATCGTCTTTGAACCGTGCCGGTACGGTCATGGAGTGTAGGGAACCGTGTCCCGAACGCCATGTGCGCTGCTTGGAGCCGTTGCCGATCGATCGGCTCCACGTTGACTGCGTAGAACGCGACGTCCTGCCCCGCGAACTCCTCGCTGAGGTCATTGAGGATCGGCGTCGTTCGGCGACAAGCGCCGCACCAACTAGCCCAGAAATCGAGCACCACGACCTGGCCGCTTAGGTCAGACAAGGTGACCTTCGTCGGACTGCCAGGCTCAGCGCCCGCCGCGACCGAGAGAGTCAGATCAGGGGCCGCCTCCCCGATGAGTGGAGACGCATTGCCTCGCGTCATCCAGGCATAGAGCGCCACGAACACCATCGCAGTCACGAGCCAGTGGATCCATTGGCGTGGCGGGCGATCGGTGGGCCGGGGCTCTACGGGTTCGTTCATCGGGATTCCATCAGGGGAAGTTCGATTCTGAATCGAGCGCCTCCCTCGGGAGCGTGATCCAGTCTGACCTCGCCTCCGTGCTCCAAGACCACCTTCTTCACGATCGCCAACCCAAGGCCGGTGCCTTCTGCTTTGCTCGTGTAGTAGGGGTCGAAGACGCGGTCCCAGTTCTCCTCGGGGATGCCAGGCCCGTTGTCTCGGATCTCGATCGATCCGGAAGTGGCCGTCTTGTAGGCACGCACCAACACCCGTCCGCCCCCAGATGGATGCGCCGCATGCACCGCCTGAATGGCGTTTCGAAGAATGTTGTCGACCCCACGCTTGAGCATCATGGGATCCATACGCACGCGGATGGGTTCCGTTGCACAAGTCACCCGTACTTCGACAGGAGCGGGGCTCCCGGCGCCCACATCCTCCAGGATGGCTGGGACGGAGGCCTCGATGCTCTGGGACAGATCGCAGAGGTCCGACGGCGATAGATCCGCCTCGGGAAGCTTGGCAAACGCGCTGAACTCTCCGACCAGGCGGCGCAGAGTCGCCACCTCTTCCTCGATGATCGCTCGCGCGTGCTGCAGCTTCTTTCGGTAGGCCTCGTTATCTCCGTCATAGGTCTCGTGCACCTCCTGCGCTGCAAGCTGAATCGGCGTCAGGGGGTTCTTGATCTCGTGGGCGAGGCGTCTGGCAAAGTCCTGCCACGCGCTGACGCGTTGGAGGTACTCGATGCGTGTCCTCGAGTCGCGAAGGTCGCGCACCATGTCGTTGAACGCCTGAGTGAGCTCCGTGACCTCGTCGGTCGCACTGATCGGCAACGACACTGTGAGGTCACCCGCGCCGACTTGGCGCGACGCTTCGGCCAAGGCGGTCACGCGACGGGTCACGCGACGTGATACGATCGCACCGATCAAGAACGCGACGACGATGACCAAGAACACCATGACGCCAAAGACCCAGAGGTAGACATCAGAGACCGATGCACTTTGTCGCTGTAATCGTGAATACACGTCGGCTGCTGCGCCAGCGGCCTGCAGGCGCTCGAAGTAGATCTCTGGCACGGCGACCTCGACCGATATCCGGAGCGTTCGGCCGTCCGCCTCCACTTCTCGGTCCCGACTGGTCGAGCGCATCGGGGGTCTCGAGGGGTCGACGGGACGGGAAGCGCTCGCGACCTCGCGACCCGTGTCGTCCTCGACCCGGATGCGTTCCACCATCTGGTACCGACTCAGTAGCTGCTCGAGGCGCGCTTGTAGTTTCGACGTCTGCCGGGTCTTCGCGAGTTGGGCCTCCACCGCCCACTCGACCGTGTCCGCCGCCTGTTCAGAACCGGAGCGGAGCGCCATCAACTGACCTCGCCGGGCCTCGACCCCATGAACCAGCTCGGCGCCAAACTGCTCGTTGACACCTACGTGGTACACCTCACGCAGCGCCCCCTGGGCCAGGAAAATGCTGCCACCGAGGGCGAGAAACACCGACAAACCGATCGCGAACAGGATCTTTCGCTCAAACCGACTCATTGCGGCACCGTCACATCTTCACTTCGGAACTCGATTGTCCGTTCGGAGCGGCATATCTGACGCCGCACGATGTTGACCGTGATCGGGCCGCCCGCATCATCGCCGGAGGTCGATCGAATCAACTCCCTGCATTGCTTCTTCGAGATGGGGTTGAACTCCGCTTTGACGACGAAGTAGATCTCCCTGCCCTTTTGCGGGTCGTAGCTCTTCGGCTCACCGGCGAACAGGCCCTCGACGGACAGGCATCGGTTGAGCACGTCGTCGAGTGTCTTGAGCCGCTCGCTTTGGCTGCCGATGCGAACGAGATAGTCGTCATCCCAGAGATCGAGCGTCACGTCGCAACCAAACTGACGCAACGACATTCGCCAGTTCGAGCTCTTCAGGTGCGACCCGACGGTGACGACGAGACGCTTTCGCAAGCCGCTCGACAGCTCCGCGCGAACGCGTTCGTCCGCGAGATCTTTCGCCGAGAAAGAGACCTTTGGCGCGCCGCGCGACCAAGTGACACCAAAATCGCGCTGCGGAAGCTGCGACTGCGCGTACGCAACCGTCGCAGTCAGCAAGACCAGCGCTGCAAGCCAGTACCTCACAGTCGGATGAACCCCACGACTGTCGAGAAACCGAACTTGAACACACCAGCGCGCGTGTCGAATCGGAAGCCGACATCGAACGTCAGGTCGATCGGAAAGCGGGAGAAGCCAGAGTAACCACTGACACCGGCGCGCGGGTCCCGAATGTCAGCGAGCCCAATTAGACCGATCAACGTGTAGAGATTGATCTCACGCAGGCCACGGTCGCGCACCCGTTCGTAGACGGGAATGTCGTAGCCAATATCGAGGCGCCAAGCGAGCTCACCAAGGTGGTTGTTGGCGATCGAAGTCCCGAGCAGGTTGGGTGGCGGACGCGCATCCAGCTGCATTTCGAGAAATCGCGACGGAATGAGGTCGCTGAGGTCGGAAATGTGAAAGAGATAGAAGAATGGTGTGTTGCCAAAGGCAGCACCTCCGAACGCGCCCAGGCGGATCGTGTGGTTCCAGGGCAGACGCCACCATCTACGCACCGACGCCTCGAGTTCGACGAAGTCGTAGTCACTGCCGAGAAAGCGCGTGCCGACGGTGATCACCCCTCTAAAGAGAACGCCTTCCTTCGTGATGCCAGGGTCGTCCCGCTTGTCGAATACCAACGCGAACCGCAACGACGAAACGAAGCTTCGGCCGTCCTGAATCGCGAAGTCGATCGGGGCGATTTCATTGCCTCTCTGTTCGCTCGCGGCTTGGGGCCGGTCGAGGACGCTGACGATGTCACCAATCCAATCCAGGCTGTAACGAAGCTTCGTGGTGAAGTCTTTCTCCGTCCCCACCATGAACCCACCACGCCGGTAGCGAACCACCGCATGAGGGACCACAGAGGTGTTGGGGCAGCTCGGCGCACCACAGGGAACGCTCACCAAGGGGTTGTTTCCGTAGAACTCGCGCCCATTGAGGAAGTACGTCGCGAACCGGACGCCGTATTCATCCTTGATGAGCTTTGGATAGCGGAGGTCCACCCGGCCGCCCTGCTGGAACTCGCTGAGCAGCGCCGTGCCGGAAAGTCGAATGCCGAGGCCAGCGAGATTGGTTTCGGTGACCTTGAAGCCGAACCACGGGAAAAGCGTGCGCCCGCGGTCAGTCGTGGTGCTCACCCCCTCGGAGAGGCCGGCAACCAATTGTTCGATGACGACCGTGTTCCGTTCTTTGACCTCGACGACGAGGACGACGTAGCCACGCTCCGCGCCGCGCTCGAGCCGAAGTTCGACGCTGTCGAACCATCCTGTTCCCATCAGTCGCCACTCGGTCGCGACTAGCTCGGGCGATTCAGGGTCGAGGAAGTCGCCCTGTTTCAATGGGATGAACTTGCGAACGGTCAGCGCTCTCGTTCGCTTGTTTCCGACGACGACGATGCCTTCGAGGACGTACCGCACTTGAGAGGAAATCTGGTCAGCGCGGCGGCCTTGGCTCGCGACGCCGTAGGGATCGCGAAACTCCTCTTCCTCGTCCAGGTCCTCGTCGTCATCGCCCGGGACCGCCACCACGTCGCCCGGACGGTAGGGCTCACCTCTCGGATCCGAATCCTGGGCCCTCGCGATCGTGGGCGCATGAATGAGCGCCACAAGAATGATCAGATGGGCAATCGGGCTCGGAAGCCAGCAACTCGGTCGCAAGCGCGGGCTCACGACGGCCAGACTACCCCACTGGTGGAAGCGCCGAAAGAAGCCAAAGGCACCCGGCCACCACCACGAAGACTGCGCCGACCCATCCGAGTGTTCGCCAGAAACCAATCTGCCTGCCGTCGTCTTTCGACTTCACGGGGCCAGTTGTAGCAGATTCTTCCGGAATGGAGGGAGAATAGTCGAGGGTGTTCCAGGGATCGGGCCGACCGGGATGCTCGTCATCGTCCGGCCGCCGAATGATGCGGATTGTCGCATCCTCGTCTGCAGCGTCCATGCGCGGCCGGAGCCCCGAGACCGGTGTCTGGTCGGCGCGACCGAGCGAGGCGAGCCCCTCTTCGAACGCCTGCAGTAGGGGCAAC
>CAYZDM010000005.1:0-20546 GCA_964476875.1 uncultured Sandaracinaceae bacterium
AAAGCCGATCTCGCGCCTCGGGAGTGGCGGGCTTGCCTACGTCTTTTTTCGGGAAGATCATCGGGATCTCAATAGACCCGGAGCCACTATTGCACAAGCCACCTAGAGCCCCGCTTTGACGGCGCCCCAAACTGCGGCGCAGAGCGCAGTCGTGGCCACTCCGAGCCACAGCGGATCGTGCACAAAGAACGGGATGATCATAAGAAGCAGACCCGCGCCCAGTTGGACTGGGCGATTTTGCTTCTTTCCGTACATGAACATCACGAAGCCGATGCTGCTGGCCAAGAAAGAGACCCCTAGGTACGCGGGTTCCAGCATCGCTATTCGGGCTTGTACGCAACGGCGGCGGACGAGGGTCCAACAAGCGGGATGATCTCGAAGCGATCAAAGCCGACCTCGCTGCACCATTCCCTGAAGTCCGCGCCCGAGTAATCGAAGGCGTTGCCAAACTCGAGCAGCATGTGCAGAGACATGAGCAGGCCATACGCGTTCTCGCGGCGTGCGTCGTCGATGAGTGCCTCGACGACGATAAACGCGCCGCCCGGCGGGAGCGCATCGTAGGCCAACTTGACGAGATGCTTCTTCTGCTCGAGGTCCCAGTCGTGCAGGATCATACCCATCGTGATGACGTCGGCTTTTGGCAGGGGATCGGCGAAGAAATCGATGACGGCGGTGGACACGCGATCGGACAGCCCGGCCTCCTCGATACATCGCTTGGCGATCGCCTCGACAGGCGGCAGGTCCGCAGACACGCATCGCATGTGCGGGTTGGCCGCCGCGACCATGCACGAGAGCTGCGCCGTCGCACCCCCTGCATCACACAGCGTCTTGTACTTCGAGAAATCGAATTTGGCGGCCAGCTCTTTGAAGTTACCTGCGGAGACGCCCGCCATCGCATTCATGAACTGCTCGAGTTTGTCGGGCGCCGCGTAGAGCTTGGCGAAGATGGGTTCGCCCGTCTCTTTGACCTCGTTCTGAGGTTGACCCGTCTTCAGGCCTTCCGTGAGGTTGCCCCAGAACCCATAGAACCGGTCGCTCGCCATCTCCAAGATGCCGCCGATGTACTCCGGGCTGTTGTTGTCCAGGAATGTCGCCGTCTCCGTGGTGTTGCCGTACAAGGCATCCGGTCCATCCCCCTCGCGCTCGAGGAAACCTAGCGCCACGAGCGCGTCCGGGAAGTCCGGGATCGCCCGCTTGTGTAGTCCGAGTCGCTCCGCGATTGCTGCGCCGGTCAGTTCGCCCGCGCCAAGATGGGTGAACAGACCGAGCTCCACTGCGGTGAGCAGGGTGCGCGAGCCGAAGAACCCCATTCCGATCTGCATGATGTGTGAGGGGTCAGGTTGTGGCTGCGTCATGGTGCGCTCTTTCTCAAGCCAACTTCGTACAACTGGAGGCCTCGCAAAGGCAACCTCGAATCGCTACGGCTCTTCGCTGGCGAAGAAGAACGTGCAGTTGGGCAGATCCATGAACGCTTCTTGCGCGCGTCGTAGGTCGTCGACCAGCGCGTCTCCAGCGCCCGACTCGAGAAAGGCGACCACGTCGTTCCCTCGTTCCCACCAAAGCTCGACCATTCCGTCGTAGGGGGCCTTCGTGCCGCGTGCCTGCATGATATCGAGGTTCTGTTCGACCTCCAGGCCCATGCTCAGCACCGACCGGTCCGCACCCGACGCCTTGGCTAGCGCCTTCACTCTCCCGCCGTACTCGACCCACTGCTCCCGAAAGTCTTGCTTTGTAAGGCCCGGCTTGCGGCGAATACACTGAACGAACTTGATCATGACGACTCCTTGGCCCCTCGCGGGAGCCCCGGACATCTTCGCCAATGCTCGGCCCGAGTGCCAAAAAAGAACGAGGACCGCAATTCGTACGGGCGAATCGCGATCCTCGTCGAGCTGCCCGACTCCCAGCGTGACAACTGCGTGTTGTAGGCCGAGTGCATCGGCGGGGCACAAGAGGCTCAGCGCTACCTTCGCTTGAACGAGCATGAGCATCCGTGCGTGCGGGCCGTAGAGAAGAAACCGTGGCGTCTTCTTAACCCTTCGAAAAAGGGGACTGTGCGCTTTTTACTCGGTGGGGAGGGCGCCGTCTTTGGAGTGGAGGCCTGTTTTGGCTTTGGCTCTGGTGAGGAGAGCGTCGCCGACGTGGAGTAGTGCGAGGAGGCCGAGGAGGGGGCTGGCGATGAGGGCGCCGCTGAAGCCCTTCGCGGCGGCGGCGGGGATCAGGGTGCTGAGGAAGAGCGCCCAGAGGAAGATGGAGCCGATGATCTCGATCATCGCGTACTTGCGGTAGCCGAGGTAGAAGTCGCCCAGGCCTGGGAAGAGGAGAGAGCGGAGGGCTGCCTTCTTGGGGCTCTTGAACACTTCGCCGCATTGCGCGCACGAGAGCGGTGCGTCGTCCGTGGCGGTGAAGCAACGTGGGCAGAGGTTTTGCCAGCCGCCTTCCTTGGTGGCGGTTGATTCGAGTAGCCCTTTGAGCTGACGTGCCTCGGATCGCTTGACGCCGTGGAACATGAGCTGCTCGCGGCCGGAGCGAATGAAGATGTAGCTGTTGCGGCCCGATGTGGAGCGAATGCGTTCGAGGGGCAGTTGGTTCGCGAACATGCGGGGGCGCTGCTTCGAGTCGGTGTGAATCAGCAGCACGCGTCGATCGGTGAGCACGAGCGTCGTGCGGTTTGCGAACGGGTTCATCGACCCGGCGGTCAGGAGCCACCAGGTCAACTGTCGAACGCCGTTGGTGGTGAAGCGCACGACCTCCATCGGGTTGAGTGCACGCTGCAGCACGGGCTCGGCCTTGCAAAGCATCTCTGCGCGCCGCCGATCGCGCCGCTTGATCCGCCCGTTACGGGCACCGGGGAACATCTCCTCGAAGCGGACCGCGATCGATCCGGGCAGGAGCGACTTGAGCTCCTCTTGTGGCTGATCCCCCCCTGGCATGCGCGTTCGGGACCGTAGCACGCTCACTCCGCTCTCGTTCCGCACTGCTCAAACCGTCAGGATGATGCTACTATCGCGCTCACTTGAATTCTGGGGGTTTTGGAGATGGTAGTTCCGCTCTTGGTGGTCGTGGTGCTTCTGCTCACCGCCAATTTGGTCATCACGGTCGTCCTTCTCAAAGGGCGAGCGGGAGGGGCAGACGCCGAGGCGGAGGCCAAGGCACGGACCGACGCAGCCCAGATGCTGGGTGCAGAGCTTCGGGCGTCGCGCGAGGAGGCGGCGGCAAGCGCGAGCGAGCTGCGGCAAGAGGTTTCGCGGACACATCGGGCCAGCAACGAGACGCTGGTCAGCACGATCTCTCAGATCGGTGAGGCCCAAACCACGAAATTTCAGGCCTTCACCGTGCAGCTCCGATCGCTGACCGAATCGAATCAGGGGGGCCTCAAGCACCTTCAAGAGACCGTCGATGGTCGTCTTCAGGAGCTTCGGAGCAGCAACGAGCGCAAGCTCGAACAGATGCGCGAGGTCGTCGACGAGAAGCTGCAGAGCACGCTCGAGAAACGGCTTGGCGAATCGTTCAAGCTCGTTGGCGATCGCCTCGAGGCGGTGCAGAAGGGCCTCGGCGAGATGCGGAGCCTGGCAAGCGGGGTGGGCGACCTCAAGAAGGTGCTCACCAATGTGAAGACGCGCGGGACCTGGGGCGAAGTGCAGCTTGGTGCGCTGCTCGAGCAGATCCTCACGCCCGATCAGTTCGGACGCAATGTGCGGCCACGCCCAGAGTCAGCTGAGGTCGTCGAGTTCGCGGTTCGGCTTCCGGGCGCGAGCGATGACCCCGATCAGTGCGTGTGGCTTCCAATCGACTCGAAGTTTCCGCAGGAAGACTACCTGCGACTCGTCGAAGCCAGTGAAAACGGCGATGCGGCGGCGGTGCAGCAAGCACAGAGCGCGCTCATCCGATCTATTCAAGACTCCGCCAAGGAGGTCAGTTCCAAGTACTTGCACCCACCGTTGACGACCGACTTTGCCATTCTCTTCCTTCCGACCGAAGGGCTCTACGCCGAGGCGCTACGACACCCCGGCTTGATCGAACGTCTCCAACGAGAACATCGCATCGTCGTCGCAGGGCCTACGACGCTGGCCGCCATTCTCACGAGCCTTCGAATCGGTTTCCGCACGCTGGCGATCGAGCAACGGTCGAGTGAGGTGTGGAAGGTGCTCGGTGCGGTCAAACACGAGTTCGGGAAATTCGGAGGGGTGCTCGAGAAGGTCAAACGACAGCTCGACACGGCCGGCCGCACCCTTGAAGAAACCGGCGTCCGCACCCGCGCGATGGAACGCAAACTCCGCTCGGTCGAAGAGCTCCCCGCCGACGCCGCCACCGAAACGCTCGACCTCCCCGAAGACACCCCCGTAGACCTCCACCCCACCACCGAAAACGGCACTTCCTAAAAAAGGGGTCAGACCCCTTTTCTGAAGTGCTAAAAGGCGATCGGGGTCGCTGCCGAGTACGACGTGGACGCCTCCATTTCTGGGGTCGGGACTCACGTGCTAAACGTGCGCGATGGACTTCTTCACTAAGTATCTTGGCTTTCGTTCTTTCCTGGTTGCCTGTCTCGCCACCGGCCTAGTCGCCTGCTCGAGTAGCAGCAGCAGCGGCACCGAGGACCCCCCAACCACGTACCGAGAGGTCGGTCCTTGGGAGGCAGGCGTCACGACGCTTACCTTGGCGGACCGGTCGGTAGAGGTTTGGTATCCCGTCAGCCCCGCCGACGTGGATGGCTTGGAGACAGACCCGTACTTCATTCGTGATGAACTCTCCGATACGTTGGAGTCGATCCTGCCCGACGATATCAATCCGCCATTTCCGACGGCCGCGTTTCGCGATGCGTCGGCCGGTGGCGATGAGCCCTTTCCGCTGGTGATTTTCGCGCACGGCTCGTCGAGCTACCGCAATCAGTCGACGTTTCTGACCACGCATTTGGCCTCTTGGGGATTCGTCGTGGCCTCCGTGGACTACCTGGAACGTGGCCTTGGCTTGGTCCTGGGCATGCAACCCGACCCCACGATCGACGACGTCGATTTGACGCGCATGGTTGTGGCGTTGCTTGCTGCGGAGAACGAACGAGAAGGCGCATTGCTTCAGGGGCGTGTCTCTACCGATCAGATCGCCATCGCCGGGCATTCGGCTGGCGGTGGCACGGCGATTCGATTCGGCGGAGAGCCGGACGTCATTACTTACATCCCGATTTCGGCCGGGTTCTCGAGTGACAGCAGCATCGAGCTTGCGGATAAGCCCTCACTTTGGATCGCGGGCAGCATCGATGAAATCGTCTCACCCGATCGCAGTGCCGACGCGTTTGCGCTCGCCAGCGCGCCGGCTCGATTCGTACTCATCGAAGACATGGGCCACCTCGGGCCCAGCGACATCTGCGTGATCGGCGAGAACGGTGGGGGCATCATTCAGATTGCTTTGGATGCGAATCTTCCACTCAGCGACAACCTCATTCGCCTCGGCACCGATGGCTGTCAGCCCGAAGCACTCCGCATCGAGGACGGCTGGCCGACCATTCGCCACTTTGTGACTTCTCAGCTCCGATGGGCGTTTGGTTTCGACGAGGAACCCATTGGCCTCTCCAACGAGGTGGCGGAAGACTTTCCGGAAGCCACCTTCACCTACGAAGAATCCCTGTAGTCAACAGCCGTTAGCCCCCTTCGCTTAACCCTTTCAAAAAGGGGTCTGACCCCTTTTCTAAGGGGTTAAGGAGTGGAGGGTTAGGGTGGGGGTGCCGGATTGGCGGCTGGCTTGGAGGTCTACGTCGAACTGGAGGTGCCAGCTGCGGTGGGCTTCTGGGTCGAGGAGGATTTGGGTGAGGGTCCAGCTCGATTCGCTTTGCTCGATTTTTGTTTGGGCGTTGCTGCGGGCGTCGGGGCCGATCTCAATCGTGTCGTATTCGGCCCAGTAGGGGGCGAGGGCTTCCTTGAAGCGTGCGTAGTCCCACTCGTTGGCGTCGGACGCTTCGGAGAGCGCTTCGGCTGCCCGGTCGTACTGTTTGAACGCCAAGTAGCGAACGATCTGCCACGCTGCATTGCGCACCATTGTGGTGAACCCGCGCACGTCTTTGGTGATGTCGACCGTTTCGTCGTCGTCCGACGGTGTCGGCATGACGACCTCGTCACCCGGGGCCTGTAGCTGCTCCCACTCGTCGAGAAGACTCGCGTCGACGGACCGCACCGTGAGCCCGAGCCAGTCGGACACATCGTAGAGCTCGTCGGTCTTGGCCGACTCCGGCACGGTCTGGACGAACCCCTTGTACGCATCGGTGAGGTAGCGCAGCAAGACCCCTTCCGACCGCTGCAGCCCGTATTCCTTCACGTACTCCACAAAGCTCATGCCGAGCTCGTACATGTCTCGCGCGATCGACTTCGGACGAAGCACGTCCCCGCCTACCCACGGATGACGCTCCGCGAACAGGTCGTATGTCGCATAGAGGAACTCGGCGTTGGGTTTTGGGTACTCGATCTTGTCGAGCTCCTCCATGCGCTCGTCGTATTCCATGCCCTCGGCTTTCATCGCGACGAGCGCGCGCGACTTCAGCGCGTTGGTTTGTCCGTAGAGCACGGCCCAGGGTTGCTCGAGCGTGGCCTCGACCAAGGTGAGCACATCGAGCGGGTAGGCCGCGTCGTCCGGGTCGAGCACATCGACCGCTTCGACCACGTAGAGCGACAACGCCTGATTGAGCGAGAAATCCGACTGAAAGTCTTCGTTCACCCGCGCGCCGTCCGGACCGAGCTCGATGACGCCCGCGTCCCGCAAGGAGCGAATCATCGCGATGGCCTTCCGCGCGTGCTGCCGTTTCGCGGTCGGTCCCTCGTGGCTGCCTCGAATGAGCTTGCGAAGGGCGAGGCACCCGTTGTCTTCGCGCTCGAAGAGGTTGAGGATCATCGCGTTGCTAACGCTGAATCGAGACATCAATGGCTCGGGCGGCGACTCCTGCAGCCGTTTGAACGTGTCGGCATCCCAATGCGCGTACCCGCGTTCGGGCGGTTGCCGCGTCTTGATCTTGCGGAGCTTCTTCGGGTCACCTGCCGCTTTTGCTCGCAGCTTGTTGTTCTCGACGGCGTGTTCGGGTGCCTGCGCCACGACGCTGCCATGCGTGTCGAATCCTCGGCGCCCCGCACGCCCCGCGATCTGTTTGAAGTCGCGCACCGTGAGCACTTTGGTGTTCTCGCCGTCGTACTTGCAGAGTTTCGTGAACAGCACCGTACGAATGGGTACGTTGACGCCGACCCCTAGCGTGTCGGTCCCGCAAATGATTCGGAGCTTCCCCTCCTGCGCGAGACGCTCCACCAACCGCCGGTACCTCGGCAGCATGCCCGCGTGATGCACCCCGACTCCGTGGTGCAGAAACTTTTTGAGCTCTTTGCCGAACGGCGTGTCGAAGCGAGTCTTGCTCAACTCGTCTTTGACCGCCTTCTTCTCGTCTTTCGACAAAAAGTCGATGCTCATGAAGCTTTGAGCTTGCTCTGTGGCTGCCCGTTGCGCGAAATGCACGACGTAGATCGGCCCCTTGCCGTTCTCGAGCAGCTCGACCACCGCGTTCTGCAGGTTCTCCTCGCTGTACGAGAAATCCAGCGGCACCGGGCGGTCAGTGCTTTTGACCAGTGTCGTCGGCACGCCGGTGAGGTCTGTGATTGCCTCCTCGAACGCCCGCGTCTCTCCGAGGGTGGCGCTCATCAGAAGAAAGCGGGACTGGGGTAGGGTGAGTAGGGGAGTTTGCCAGGCGACCCCGCGGTCCCTGTCGGCGTAGTAGTGGAATTCATCCATCACGACGCTGTCCACGTCGGCCCGCTCGCCTTCCCGCAACGCGAGGTTCGCCAGGATCTCGGCCGTACAGCAGATCACCGGCGCATCACGATTGACCGATGCATCTCCTGTCATCATCCCGACGCGCTGAGGTCCCAGCACTCGACACAGGTCGAAGAACTTCTCGCTCACCAACGCTTTGATCGGCGCCGTGTAAAACGACCGCTGTCCGAGTGCGACCGAGCGAAAGGCCGCGGCGAGCGCCACCAGTGACTTCCCGGAACCCGTCGGCGTGTTGAGGATCACGTTGTTCCCGACGAACAGCTCCATCACCGCTTCTTCCTGTGCGGGATACAACTCGAGCCCCTGTTCGGTCGTGTACTCCAGGAACCGAGTCAACAGCGTGTCGCCGTCGACCTGCGAATCCAAGTCGTCGAGATAGCGGTCCAACACGCTCATGGGACGAACTTGTTCAAATCGATCATATGGCGGACGCAGACCATCGGCACAGCGGTTGCACCTTGACACATCGCGGGCACCGTTCGGGCTCGAATCGAGCAATCAGGACGTGGTGCGCATCGATCGCGTCGACCGGTACAAAGCGACTCTTCACAAATAGGCGAAGCCGGCCAGTGTGGTGAGCACGGACCGGCTTCTCATTCTGCTCCACAAGTGGGGAGGTCAAGACGGGCACCATCTTTGTGGAACGCGGTTTCGCCTGACTCTGGATGGGATGGTGGGCTCATCCTTTGTCTGCGTTCCGTACCGCTGGTGCCCGCCTCGCACCGAATGACTTGGCGAAGCTAACCGCGCCCCCAGTATCGGCGGCGACAAAAGAGGGCACCGAACACGCCACCCAATATCACAATTCACCCTACAGGCTTGTAATTATTTCGCCTTTGTGGATCGATCGGCCACGGTGGGCGACGAATCCCGGCAATCTAGGACCAACTCGGGCATCCGTGTTTCTAGCGCGTGGGCGCGCGGCGTCGTCAATACGTTCCGATCGATCGGCTTGGACGTCGAGGCGCTCTGCCAGGAAGCGGGCACGGACCTCGCTATCTTCATGGATACCAATGAGCGGCCCCCGCGCGACGCCTTGGGTCGGTTCTGGCGTGCCGCCCTTGCCAAGAGTGGCGATCGCTATCTCGGGCTCTCGGCCGCGGAGGCATGGGAGCCGCGCGCGGACCACCTCGTCGTGTTGCTACTCACCAGCGCCGAGACCGTCGGGCAGGGCCTGCAGGCCGGCATGCGCTACCAAGAGCTGCTGTCGCATGGACGCGTCGTGACCCTGGGCGAGCACCCCGAGCATCACGCCCTCCACATCAACAAGATCGAGCATGAGCTTCCGATCACCTCGCACGAGATCGAGTTCATCACTGTCTTCGTCATGAAGCTCTTGCGCTTCGCGACCGACGGTCAGTTTCAAGCACGCGAGATCCATTTCGAGCATCCTTATCGCGGCAACATTCAGCGGTACACGCGTGCGTTCGGTTGCTCGGTCCTGTTTGGAAAAGAGAAGGCTGCGATCGTCTTCGATGACGACGCGTGGAACCTTCCGCTCGCGCATGGCAATCAGGCGCTTCATGGTCAGCTTCGAGGTGTCGCGTCAGGGCTGCATGCCGAGATCGAATCTCATCACTTCATCGATGTCGTGCGGGATCGAATCAAAACTCTGCTACCCCGAGGCAATGCGAACATCGAAGGGGTCGCTTCGGCGCTCCACATGACGTCGCGTACTCTGCAACGGCGGCTACAAGACGACGACACGACTTTCCGTGTGCTGCTCGATTCGGTTCGCAAAGCGATCCTCGTTCAGTGTTTCGAGCGAAATCAAAGCCCGGACGAGAGCATGCGACACGCCGGCTACACGAACGTGCGCAGTTTCCGTCGTGCGCTCAAGCGCTGGAACCTGTCCGTTTCGGGCGACGAACTGCTTGCCTAGATCAGGGTGTGCTCACTTCGGTGGCCGTCCAGCCATCGTTGCGATGCAGGGTGTGTTCGCTTCGGTGCCCGTCTGCTTCCTCTTTGTCCCACTTTTGCTTGGCTTGCTCGGCCCGCGGTTCGATTTTGGCCCGTTTCCAGGAAACCCATTCGGTGCACTGGCGTAGGTCGGTCTCGACTTCCGTGCGCTCGCTGACAGCGGGCGGAAACGCTTCGAGAGGCTGGTCATCTCGTCGCACGATGCCGATTTCTACCGGACTTTTCGTATTCACCCGCGTGCGAAGATTGACGACGTAAGTCTTACCGGCGCTGAGCCTGAGCTCCATGAGCTGAACGGTCGGGGGTGCGGTGCCCGTGACCACCATCACCATATGCTTCCCCGGCCACATCGTGGTGACCATCTGCCAACCGTTGTTCAGTTCAGCGAGGCACCGGCCCGCCTGGCTCACGATCCGGAGGGTCACCTGGCTCGCTTGTCTTCGGCGCTCGCGAGAGAAGACCACCTTCGCTTGATCCGACGGGGCCACGTAGGGCGCCTTCACCGTCTTGGGGATCTGGGCTCCGGCCGGCGCGGTCATCGACGCCATGGCGAGCAGCATCAAGCCTGCGGTCCGACCTGCGCCCTTGGTTCGACTCTTCATCGTGTGAGCTATCTCGCATGTCGGAGCCCCTGCTTCCACCCGGATTCGAGTGTTTTCACGCAGTTGCACGGCCTTTGCGGCGGATGGGACTGCCGCAGGCGGCAGGCTCCGATTTTGGCAATACTGTATCCGTGCGTACGACGGAATTGGGGAGCCGAGCGCCGACGCTACCGGCCTCCCTCGAAGCCCAGATCCCACGGACCGGGGACATCCTCGATTCGAAATTCCGAATTACCGGGGTCCTCGGATCCGGCGGGATGGGGTGCGTCTATCTCGCCGAGCACCTTTCGCTTCGGCGCCCCGTCGCACTGAAGCTCCTGCACCCCGCGGTCGAGGGCATCGATGAAGTGAACCTGCGTTTCGAGCGCGAGGCGTTTGCGATCGGCCGCGTCGACCATCCGAACTGCGTCAATGTGTCCGACTTCGGTCGACTGGAAGACGGCACCCTCTACATGGTGCTCGAAGTCCTCGACGGCATCTCTCTCGTAGATCTCATCGAGAGAGAGGGGCGAATTGAATGGCGACGGGCGCTTCACATCGCGCGCCACGTCCTCAGCGCACTGGCGTCGGCGCACGTCGCCGGCATCGTGCACCGCGATGTGAAACCCGAGAACGTGATTCTCGTGCAAGAAGATGGCGATTCAGACTTCGCAAAGATTCTAGATTTCGGGATCGCAAAGCTGTTCGACGGCGCGAACCTGCAAAGCGACGACCCGCAGTTGACCCAACTCGGTGTCACCATCGGTACCCCGACGTATATCGCGCCCGAGCAGGCGTTTGGTCAGCCGATCGACGCTCGTGCTGACCTCTACGCGCTATCGGTGATGCTCTACGAAATGATTGCTGGCGTGCCGCCCTTCGAAGCTGAAGAGGTTGTCGCGCTTCTCAGCATGCATACCTCTGCCGAAGTGCCTCCGTTTCGCAAGGCCGCTCCCCAAGCACGCGTGCCGAAGAGCGTAGAGGCGTTGATTCGCGAGGGCCTCGAGAAACACAAAGAGGACCGGATCTCTACCGCAGAGGAGTACATCGCGCGGATCGACGAGATTATCGCTTCGGACGGACTTCCAGTCGATGGCGAGTCCGGCTTACGCGAGCTCCCGTCGCTGGTGGCGGAGGGGTTCCGGGATACGGTCGCTCCGGCCGTCGCGCGCGTCGTGACTCGACGTCGGTCGCTTACCCAGATCGTCACCACCACCGCGATGCTCATTGCCGTTGCGGCGCTCTCGGTGTTCATATTTGGAAACAAGGGGCCGGATTACCTCCCCACTCGGAACCACTTGCCCATGCTCGAGCCGAAGCACGGACCGGAAGCCGAGGTGGCGGCCGAGATGCTCGAACAAGGGCGACCGAAGGAAGCCGCTGCGTATCTGATCGAGCGCAAGAACGACGTGCGTGAGGAGCCATACGCGCAAATGGTGCTGGGCCATGCGCACGCGAGCGCCCAGCGAAGCATCCTGGCGCTAGTGGCCTATGAGAACGCGATCGAGCTGGAACCGAAGCTCGCCACGGATGAGCTGATGCGCACCAACGTGAACCTCATGCTCGACAAGAAAGCGCCAGGCGTGGTGGATGACGCGCTCGAGTTCCTGGGGACGCTCGTGCGTGAAGTGCAGGACAATGACGCCGAAGCTCGCCTCGTCAGCCTTGCTTCATCGGACGACATACTCCGGAGGCGACAGGGCGCCGTCGCGGTCGTGGATGAGCTTGGTCTGGGCGGCCAGGTCGATCGACTTCAGTCCTATTTGCTCGACCTCGAACAGGGCGCGAGCTGCTCTAGTCGCAAGGACGCGGTCGCAAAGCTTCGCGCGCTGGGGGACAAGAAAGCGATTCCCGCGCTGCGGGGCGCCCAGAAGCGCATTCGGACCGAAGGGCTACTCAAGAAGAAGGTCAACACGAATGCCTGCCTTCGAAGCGACGCGGCAGAGGCGATTCTCTACCTGCAAAGCATGTAGGACTATCCACGCACGACTAACGGCTCGCTTCGCACCGCGTACGACTCCTGATAGGAAGGTGGGCCATGGGCCAATGTCTACATAGTGCGGTGATCAATGCGCCGGTCGATGAGGTCTGGAAGCTTCTCAGGAACTTTCACGACATGTCGTGGACCAGCGCGATCGAATCCGTCGAGCCAGTTGGGGCTGCGAGGGCCGATCAGGTCGGCGCGAAACGGCTCCTAAACGGCGCGATTCACGAGACGCTCCTTTCGATCAACGAGCTCGACCATGTGCTTCAGTATCAGATCACGGATGGTCCTTCGCCGATCTCCAAAGACGACCTGAAATTCTACTATGGGACAGTCAGCGTATTACCGGTCACCGATCAGAACGTATCCTACGTCTCGTGGACTACGCGATTTGAGGCCAAAGACGACGCCGTGACGCAAGAGTTCTGCGACCCGTTCTACAGCACCTTTCTGGCGCACTTGAAATCTCGATTCGCCTAACGCGCGGAACTCATTCCGGCTTGTCGTCGTCGTTCTGAGGCTCAGGCGCTGAGTAGAAGAATGGGTCTGATGCGGTCTCTGGGTCGAGGGCGGCTTTGATGCGGGACACCCATCGGTCGTAGTGGCCGCACGCTGGGCCGAGTTCCTTGTTGGCGTTGACCCCGAAGCCGGCGATTGGAACCCCCATGGCGTCGTCGATCGAGGCGCGGAGGCCTCCTTCCACGAGGTCGCGAACCGCCTCGACCGACGCGGGATTGCTCGGGTCGTACAAGATGATGCCTTCGAGGTAGCCGAGGTGGCCGTTCTCGAAGGTTCCGCCGGCGCCCAAATCGCCCCCGTCGGCGATGATGAGGCCTTGGTCGATGTACTTTTGTTTCGCCTTGGCTGCGTACTCGGCCTGGGTGTGTGCCAAGTCCCAGGTGTCGAAGGCGCCCATCATCGTGGCCATCCCTTGGGATGGGCGGAACGCGGATTGGATGTTCACCGCGTTGCGGACGAGCAGCCAGAACAAGCGCGACTGCGTGGCCCTGCGTTGATCAGCGCCGAAGCCGGATGACTCCGCGAAGCGCTGAAGCCTCGGCGATTTTCGGATCGGCGCGAGTGGATCTTTCACACCGGCGAGTAGCTTGCCCGCGATCTTGAGCGAGCCGACCGATGTCGATAGGTTGAACGGGACGGGCGCGGCGTTGGTTTCCTCGAGAATCTCGGCAAGTGCCTTCTGCTTCCAAGCGAACTCACCGTCGGACGCCGCGAAGAACGCGCAAGACAGCACGTGGTTGGCGAACTTGGGAAACAGGCCGCTGTCGAGAGCTTCCTTGAGCTCCAGGTTGTTGTTGGTGAGGCCCAAGGCGGTGAAGAACATCGGCGTGCGGAACTCCCCATAGTTGAGCTCGGCTTCGCCCATCTTGTAGCCACCGTCTTTTTCAGCGTCTCGCGACGGGAATGCAATCGCGGTGAACTTGCTTCGCTCGGGGATCTCCTCGAGGACGTAGTTGGGCGACTGCCCCTCGAAATCCCAGGAGCGCGGGCCGTCGTACTTGTAGAGCTTGATCGCGCACTTGGTGAAGACACCCAGGCCACCGAAGGTGCCGTGGAAGCCGCGCATGATGCCGCGCATCGATGGCCCGGGGCCTTCGCAGTTGAACCAGCCGCCACCCGAGCCGGCGCTCCCCAAGGTCACGATGTTGCCACTCGGAAGAACCCACTCGACGCCGAGCAGGTTGCGCCCCGAGTGGCTGGTGGCGGCCCCGGTGACGCCGTATCCCCAGGCCGCTGTGTGGGACGCGAGCAGCGAGTGGTTCGCGCCCGCCGAGATGATGTGACAGTTGAGCCCGATCTTCAGCAGCTGCGTCTGTAGATCAATGGCCCGCACGTAGGGCTCGATCACCGCGATTTGATTCTTCTCGTCGACGTCGATGATGCGATCCATGCGCTTGAGGTCGAGGATGATGGTGTCTTCGCTCGAGGCGGCCGCAGCCGTGTGAAAGCCGGTAGAGATCGGCTTGGCCATGTACTTGCTGCGAGCGCAGAAGCGCATGATCTCCTGAATCTCTTCGGGCGACTCGGGCAGAACGACCGCCGCCGGGCGCGGGAGCCATTGAGAACCATCTTGGTTCATGGTCTCTGGGTTCTGATAGTAGGCGTAGGTATCGAGCACGCAGGCGGCGCGCTCCACCCAGGATGCACCGACGATGTCGGTCAGCGTGTCGAAGTCGCGGTCTTCGAGGGACATGGCTAGAGGCCCCACTTCCCGCGTCGGAGTACGCGATTGGGGTCGAACATCGACTTCACCTGGCGAATGAGCTCGAAGTTGGCGGGGTTCTTCGCGAAGACGCGATCTGCGGTGCCGTATGGACGGCTGAAAAAGGCCCCCGCGTCGAGGAGTCGGCTCACCGCGCGCGCTTCGAGGCGTTGCATCGCCTCTTCGGCGCCAGCCGATGCGTCGCTGTACGGCACCATCAGTTCGAGATGGCAGCCGTGGTTCTGCACGATCGGTTGAATGTAGATCCCGATGTCTCGGTCCGGGATGCCTTCCTCACGGGCGCACTCGTTGAACAGACGGATCAGCTCCGAGCTGCGGTCGAGCGTTGTCAGAAAAAAGACAGACAAGCACTGACCGAGCTGGTGACACCGCCAGTCTACGTCGCCGCACGGGCGACCAGCGCGCGCGAGGAGGGCGGCCGCCGAGAGCTCTCCAAGCGACGATTCAAGTTCCAGTCCATGAAGCGTCGCGTGTCCAGCGATGTCGTCGCGCTGATAGGAGACGCGCTCTTCGGGGAGCCGCTCGAACCCGGCGATGTTCTGAAAGCAGACGAACGCCGGGAGTGACGCCGCGAGCGACACGAATCGGGCCTCGTCACCGGCCGCCATCAGCATGGCCGCCGCCTGCCGGTTCAAGATGAAAGACTGCTCGCCGAGCATGGCGCGCTGCACGTCGTAGACATAAGGAATCAACTCGTCGAGGGTGTTCGCGCCGAGCAAGTGTGGATCCTCGACCGAAGGGAGGAGTTCGGCGCGCACAGTGGCCCAGGTCACGATGCCCATCGTTCCCTGCGCGCCCTGGATCACGCGGTGAAAGTCCGTGTGCGATGGGCCTGACGAATATTTCTGCGCGCCTCCGGCTTTGCGTTGGGCCTCGATGGATCCTGGACCACCCGCTGCGCCGGTGCGGAAGTGTTCACCGCTGCCGAAAATGAACTCCGTGCTTCCGATCGGGTCGCTTCCGTCCCACTGCTTGTTGGGCCAAGTGCTCGGCTCGCGGTCCATGATGGCGGCGAGAGCGCTCTTGGTGCCGCGCGGCGAGAGCGGCATGGGGATCGTCATCCCGTGCGGCGCGAGCGCCAGGAGCAGCGCCTCGTAGGTCACGCCCGGCTCGATTCGGCAGACCCGGTTGCGTCGGTCGATGAGGTCCACCTGCCTCCAATCCGATAGATCGACGCGTCGATGAGGCTCCGAGCAGCTCAACCCGTCTTTGTAGTGTCGGTCCCGGGACGAGGTCACCACCAAACTCTCGCCTCCCTGGTTGGCGTCGAGCACGAGCGCCTGCAGCTCATCGACGCCCGCGGGCGCGAGCGACTCCGACGGTCGCCTGGTTTCGGTTGTCATGAGTCGTCCCGCCCTAGGCCAGCGGCCTCGTACACCAGGTCGATTAGATCGAGGACCGGCAGCGTGCCGTGGTCGCCTCCGCGTCCGAGGTTGTTCGCGCAGTAGTGACAGGCCGTGACAATCGCTTCGGCGCCGACATCCTGGGCCTCCTCGATGCGTGACGCGGCTGCCGCGCGCGCCACCTCCGGGTGCGCGTCGGGCACCCCTCCACCTCCGCCGCAGCAAAATGAGTACTCTCGAATCCGATGCATCTCTCGCAGTTCGAGGCCGTCGATCCGTTCCAGAATCTCTCGTGGAGGGTCGTAGACGCCTTCGACCCCGTAGTTGATCGGTTTTGGCGGTTCGAAATACTTGAGGACGCCGTGTGACTGTTTCTCCTCGCCTTCCCAGGCTTGCTTCGGCTCGCTTTGACGTCCGAGGTAGCAAGGGTCGTGGTAGGTGACTCGCCGTTCGATCCGATTCGGAAGGCGAAGGCGCTTTCGGCGAATCAGCTCATGCAGAAACTCGCTAGCGTGAAGCACCTTTGCCTGGGGTGCGGTTGCGTACTGTGGATAGTGGGCTCGCAACAACCCGAGGTGTGACCCCGAGACCGTCACGATGGTCTTCACGCCCGAGGCGTCGAGAATCTCGCACACGTCTTGAGCCTGCTTTGCGAATGCGACGCGGTGCGCGGTCCAGAACGCATCGATGCCCGTGTCCGGTTCGAGGGCAAGGATGCCAACGTCGACGCCCGCGGCCAGCATCAGTTCGGCCAGTTTCCTCGCGCTTCGGGCCTGGGCGGGGTCGTCGTAGGCGGAAGCTCCGGTGTAGAGCAACACGTCAGCTTTCTCGGCGGGGAGTAGCTTGAGTTCGAGGCCCTCTGCCCATCGTAGCTGTGCTTCGCCCGGCGTCCCATGGGCATAGCCGGTGCTCTGCAAGCGTTGGATGACGGCTTCGTGGGCTTTCGGGCCGTGGCCTTCGGCGACGATGTGCTCCCTGAGCGCCAGAATCACCTCTTGGCGTTCCGCCTCCATGATGAACTTGCAGGACACGTCACAAAGGCCACAGGTGGTGCACGCAAAGGCGATGCGCGCGATGTCTTCGTCGACTTCGATGCGGCCGTCGAGGAGGGACAGCGCCATGACTTGGAGTCCCCCACCCGAGTACGCATGAAAGTGGTTGGTCATGACCGGCGGGCACGCGTTGGCGTACTTTGCGTCGCGCACGGTCGGCATCGGCACCATCTTGCAGAGGCTGCAACGCGTGCATTTCTGCATCTCGGTTCGGAGGGACTCGAGTCGCCGCTTCGTCATTGATTCTCCGTTGCGTTCAGCCTGACCACGCGGCCGGTCGATCCGTCCACTGCGATTCGGTCGCCGGTGCGGATGGTTCTCGTCGCACCCGCGACCCCCACCACGGCGGGTAGCCCATATTCCCGAGCGACGATTGAACCGTGCGACAGCAGTCCGCCGACCTCGACGACTAGCCCGCCCGCCTGCGCGAACAGGGGCGTCCATGCGACGTCGGTCACCGGTGCTATCAGAATCTCACCAGGTTCGAGTCGCGCTCCATTTCGTGGGTCGGTGACCACGCGCGCCACACCAGTCACTTTGCCGGGGCTCACGCCCATACCTTCGAGATCTAGACCGTCCGAGGCTCCCATCACGTCGAGCACACGCGGCTCGCCTTCTTGTAGCTTGGGCACCTCGACCTGCATCGACCAGCGATAGTCGCGTCGCCTCGCTTCGATGACTTGCGCGATGTCGGCCTCGCTGCGTGTTCCGTCCGCGAGCGCCTTCACCTCAGTCCAGAGCAGGAAGAAGATGTCGTCAGGGGCCGCGGTGAGTCCGCGGGCGGTCAGTCGACGGTTCAGCTCACGGTAGACGAGGCGCGAGCGGTCGAGGCGTCGGATCACTAGATCTTTCATGACTTCGCGCTGAAGGAAACCGGTGCGCGCGCGCGCTATCAGTAGCGCCAGCCACTTTCGCTTCCACCAGCTGAGTGCCTGGAGTTGACTCAGGGCTCGTTCGTGTGCGCGCCGCTGGCGCTCGTGAATGTCGACCGGTGTGATCGCGCCCGACCGAAGATTGTTATGGATGAGGGAAACGAGTTGAGCCGGATCTTCACGCCAACAGGGGCGGCTGAGCTCCGCCTCGGCAACCCCGCGATGCCCGAAGCGCTGAAGATAGTCATCGAGCTCGTCGCACAAGACGCTGCGCCGCAGTGCCCCCAACACCGCCTCGTCGTCGGTGTCGTCTTTGAATCGATTCGCGAGGTCCTCAGAGCGCGCGATCTTCTCGCTCAGGGCGTGAAGCGCGATAGCGGGCTCTGTGCTCGGAAGGCCTTCGATCCCGGTGACGAGCTCCGAGGCCAGCGCGCCGCCCTCATCTCCTAGCCAGTTCGCGGTGCGCCGACGCAACTGGGCAAACGCCACCGACGCGAGCGTCGACGCCCACACATGAACCACGGAGGGAGCACCGAGGTCTGTACTCATGCGCACGTGTTCGAGCAGCGCCTCGTCCGATGCCTCGGCGAGCCAGGAAGAGGTGACTTGTGCGGCGTCGGCATCCGCAATGCGTTGGCACCGCTCGATCTGGCCGGGCAAGGATTTCGCGTGTCGCAGCACCGCCCAAACCACGCGCCATAGCCTGGGCAAGCGATGGGGCAGAAAATCAGCACCGGTGACCGCGGGTGTCACACGCTCGGGCTTACCGACGAACTCCTCGAGGACCGTGTCTGGCGTCATTCCCGGGGTTCGTTCGGCCGCGTCCAGCAGCAGCGAGACATTGACGTATGGACGGTGGAAGAAGAACCCGAGCACGTTCGCCTCGGTGTCCTCAGGGCGCATGGCGCCAAGTGCTTCCAGCTGTGAACGGAAGGCGTGCGCGATCAAACGGCCGGTGTGATCCCACGACAAGGGCGTGACGCATCCGGGCATCACCTCGCTGATGTTGCCGTTCGAGTAGAGTGGATGCCGCGCAAGGGTGCTGGTGTTGTTGGCGGGCGTCCAGCCCTCAGGCGGTTCTGCCGTAGCGGAAGCTGTGACGGTGACCGGACGGGCCTGCAGCAAGAACAGGCTGCCATTCTCGAAAGCCCATTCGATGTCGACGGGCTTTCCGTGGCGCTTCTCCACGGCGATGGCGAGCGTCGCAACGGCCTTCAGCTGCGTCGGCGATAGGCAAAGTGCCTTCTGTTTGGCCGCTGAAACCTCGGTGGTTTGCACGCCGGACGCACCCACCACGACCTGTGTCTCCTTGCTCCCCGCGACCTGCGAGATCAGCGCGAGGGTGCCGGGGTCGAGGTGATACGTATCCGGCGTTGCGTAGCCGCCCACCACGGATTCGCCGAGCCCGTAGTTGGCGTTGATGACAATTCGGTGCTCGCCGCTGATCGGATCGACCGTGAAGCACACGCCCGCACTATCGGGCTGAAGCAGCGCCTGGACCACGACAGCCATGCGATCTTCCGTCGCACCGTGCTCTCTACGGTACTGCACCGCGCGCTCGCTGAACGCCGAGCTCCACGAGTGACGGATGGCGGCGGGGACCTGAGCCGCGCTCACGCCGAGGGTGGTGTCGTACTGACCCGCGAAGCTCGCGCTGTCGGTATCTTCGGCAATCCCCGACGAGCGAACGGCCCAAAGCGCGGGTTGCCCGTTTCCTGCGCCCAAGGAGGCCAGGTGGTTGGAGACTTCGCGCTCTAGGGCAGGGTGGAACGCCGCCGCCACCACCCCCCGCCGCAATCGCTCCGCGAGTTCCAGGCTTGGTTCCGAGGCCAAGGACTCCAGCTCGGAGCGAAGCGGGCTCAGCCCTTGCTCTGCGAGGAACGAGGAGAACGCTTCAGTGGTCACTACGAACCCCTCCGGCACCTGCATGCCATCGTGGATCAGCCTCGCGAGCTCCGCGCCCTTGCCACCGCAGAGTTCGCGTGACCTCGCTTCGGACGCGCGCAAGTTCACCACGTTCATGGAAGTTGCTCCATGAACTCGACCATCCCGTCGGTCGTATGCCCACCCCAGTGGAACTTCGCCCGAGCGGCCGTCACCAGGGTTTCGTCCCCGTGGGTGCTCACCATCACCGGTAGCGGGGTGAGCACTTCAGCTTCGATGGCGAACCGGCAGCCGGACTGAGCGGTGAGCACGATGCCCAGCGTGTCCGGCCAGAACCGGCTCGCCCCGTGCGTGGCTTCGAAGCGCCAACTCGAGAGTGCCTCGGCGACTCCATCGTTCAGCACGAAGCCGCCCTGCACGCGCATCCCGAGCAGGTCCACCTGGGTCGCATTGAAACAGAGCGCGTCATCGAACTGACAGGACAGCCAGCGCCAGTTGGCCGGCGCGCGCATGTCACGAACCCCCCATGAGTGGTCGCGCTGGCCGACGCCTCGGACCGGGTGCGCTTCCCCGTCCACGGTGATCGTGCCCTCGGTAGTTCCGGACTGCTCGTAGTGATGAGCGCCCACCATGGCCGGGAGGGCGACGAGTGAGCGGAGGGCGTTTTGCGCCGTGCGAAGCGTGTTGCCCGACGTGGCGCCACGGTAGAGCTCGCCGAGTGGGCGGAGGCCGATGGTTCGTTTGTCGTAGTCGAAAGGTGGGTGCAGCGACGCGAGCGTGAGATCTAGCTGCAAGTGCTTGGTCGGGGCACTGGAGTCGAGCGTCCGGCGAATGTCGTCGTTCGTGGCGGGGTTGGCGAAGTGATGAATCG
>CAYZDM010000006.1:0-19105 GCA_964476875.1 uncultured Sandaracinaceae bacterium
CTGCGCACGAACCGAAGACCACATGATCAAACTCGAGTTCGATCTCTATTCGGTACTACTGCACGAGGTCACCCATGCACTGGGCTTCGTGTCCATCGTGGGCCCGGACGGGGCGAGCGCGCTCGGGAACGCCGGAGATCTAGGTCTCTTTTCACTGTTCGACGCCTTTCTCTTTCGGGGATCGACCGAGCAACCGCTCTATCTCGACGGCGGAGAGATCAATGCCTCGGCGGAGGACGTGACGAGTGAAGATGTGCTGTTTGTGGGCTCGCGCGTAGAGGTGGCGTTTGGTTCGCTTCCCCCGGTGTTCGCGCCAGACCCTTTCCTCGAAGGGAGCAGCATCGGTCACTGGTCGTTTGCGACCGGCGACGACGGGGTCATGCTGCCAGCGATAGAGCGCGGCGAACGGCGGCGGGAATACAAGGCGTGGGAGCTGCAGGCGTTGGGTGATCTCGGGTACGACGTGGTGACTTGCGGGGACGGCTTCGTCGCAGGAGCCGAGCAGTGCGACGATGGCAACGCGAACGATCTGGACGGATGCAACACGTCATGCGAGGTCGAGGACGTCATCCTTGCTGACGCGGGCGTTCCCGACGCAAGCGTTCCCGACGCAAGCGTTCCCGACGCAAGCGTTCCCGATGCTGGCGAGCCCGATGCGATAGCCGATGCGGGGGCTGGCGAACACATGCCGTCGGCTTCCGCAGACCCGCCCGCCGTCACGCCCGACACCTTCCGCTCGGACGAGGAGCTTCCAACAGCAGCTTCTTCGCAGTCGCCTGCCGGCTGCAGCGTGAGGGGCACACGCACCGACACGATGTGGCCAATCCTGCTCGCGCTGCTCCTCACCGCGCGCCGCCGCTTCGCGAGTTAGCGGCCCACAGGCGCGCTCAAGGGCTCGAAACAGGTCAGGTTTAGGGACTGATGGGCTGGGCGAAGCGCCAGTTGTTGTGAAAGGCGTTTTCTGTCGTGGTCCCATACGGGTAGGGCGACGAGGAGGCCTCGCTGGTGCTCTCTCAGCGCCATTGGCTTCCGACTAGCTCGACCAGTGCGACCAACGTGCCCGCGTGATCTTCGGTGATGACCTTCGCCTCACGTGCACGGGCGATCGCGCGTAGGAGCCCGGTCCGATCCAATCGGTCACGGTGACCGGAATAGGTCGAGCCATGGCCCCTCGTGACCTCATTCCAGGTCGCTAACGCCACCGCGGGCGAGGGGGCGGCGACTCGATCGAGGTCTTCCGCATGCGCCTGCGCCTGGGGCAGAGCACTCATGGCAAAGCCCAAGGCCACGACAAACAACCCAAATCCCATCCTGGCTTTCATTATCGTGACCATGGTCGATGGCAACGGGAGTTCCAGTCGAAGGGAAGCAACGCGCCCGGTGCTTTGGCCAAGGGCCAAGACGGGGGGCTGACGCACCTCCGCTAGCTCCCTAGTTGACGGTTCCGCCGCCCGTAGCGTTCACGCCGCTAGCGTCGCCGCCGCATAGCACGGTCAGGCTAGCACCGTTGGTCACCGCACCGGTCACCTCGCCGGACACGCACACAATTGCCGACGCCCCGTTGTCGAGCCCTACCTCGGCGGTCGTTGCCTCTAGATCGCCGCAGTTGACCGTTGCTCCGCCCGCTGAACCGACGGTAAGCATGTCGACGGTGCCCTCTGCGGTGAGCGAAGCGCCGTTCGACGCCCCGACACTCAGGGTCTCGCCGTCGATGCCCACGATCTCCAGCCTCGAGCCGTTGTTCGCCTGCGCGTCGCTGATGTCGGCGACGGTGCCGGTCACCGTGATGCGCAAGTTCGACTGAATCGAGCCACTGACGCCCACACTAAGGGTGTCGTTGGACACGCTAGTGACCACGGATGACAGCAGGTTCGACTCGGCGGTCACCTCCAGGTCAACGTCGCCCGATTGCGCGCTCTCGACCGTCAGGGTCACTTCTACGCCGTCGTTGACGTTTGCCTTGGTGAAGGAGGACACCGTTCGGGTTTCGGTCTCCGGTTGGTTGTTGCCCACGGTCGAGCCGCAAGCCGCGCAGAGGACACCGGAGAGGGGCAAGGCAAGCAAATTGAACTTCGAAATCATTGGCTCTCGCTCCTTCGATCTAGTTAGATGACGCGCCTGGCGGCCGTTTCTTTCCGCAGGCAATAGCGGACGGGAAAAGAGGCGCAAGGCGGTAGGATTCGCTGCCCTGCCCGCCATCGGCAGACCCCGCGGGGCACATGAGGGTACTCCCAACCGTGTAGGTCTGGGGCGAGCCCACCGCCGGCGCGCTCTCCGACATCCTCAGCCGCCGTCTCCCGAACGGATGGTACCTCGGGCTGACGCACGAGCGCTGTCTGGCCTCAGACGGAGAGCTCTACGAAAAGGTCGACATCCCGGTCGACCTGGGGTCCGAGTGGGAGATGTTCTCGAAGGAAGATCGTCATGCCCGCGTCGACCCGCCGCTGGAGCATGTGTTCGAAGTCCTGAGCAAGTGATGAACACCCTCCTGGACGGAGCTCACGGACGGGAACGACTGAAGTAGTAGTGCTCGGCCGCGTAGACCGCGGGTTTGCCCTCCGCGTCGAGGCAGGGGCGCGCGATCCCCGAGGACAGACCCGATCGCCGGCGGGTTCTGCCCGCGACGGCTTTGAACGTGGGGCCGCTGTTTGCTTCATCGCACGCGAGGCAGGCGTTCAAGCTCCCATCTGGCAGCTTGTGCCTCGTGGGAATCGTGGCCGTGCAGATCCCCATGCACTTGTCGCGCGTGTTGTCGATGTTGAAGCTCCAGATCTGCGCGCAGGCATCCGTGAAGCCGAGGTTGCTCAGGCAGTTCAACTGAAGCTTGTCCCCGAACATCCCGCCTAACCCACACCGGCGCCCGGCGCGGTTGAGGTTCTTTTGTTCGACGTAGACGGCGAGGTCCTGAAACGAGGAGCAGGCACCGCAGCGGCCGCGATGCGTCACTTGGCCACCCACCGCGCGCGCCGTCCGCTCCGTGGGGAACGTTTCGAGCCGGTACGTGCGGCCCGAGGGGCTCGGGTCGACGGGGATCGCTGCGCAGAACGCCGGGGCGTCGTCGGGCTCGGGGGATGCTCCACCCAAAGTATCGGCGGGCCGCACCTCCGCCGGGTTCAGGAGCCGCCAGCTCCGAAGTGCGTGCACGTCGTGCTGGTCGTACTGCGGCTCTGCAAACGCGTAGCGGCCGCACATGCACGAGGGAGCGCACTTCCCATCCGACTCCGCTTGCTCCTCCGAAGAGCAGAAGAGGGTCGCGCATGCTTGGTTGGCCTCACTCACGTGACCAGGGGAGCCCTTGGGAGCCCCGTGCCGCACTCCACAGCCGGTGGAGAGGCCTAAGGCTACGATAATCCCGCGCGCCAGCGTGTTTCCAGCCAACGCTTTGCGGCGTTGGTCACCGATTCGTCTCAGAACCATGCCGGATTCTTTGGGTGGCCCGTCGTTGATGCAAGTGCCCAACGCTTCGACCGAAACACCGCGGCAATTTGGGGACGGCGTCTTCGGCGAACACTCGGGGTTCGCTCCCGTTTGACCACGGTCCTGGCCGGCTCAGACTTCGGCCATGCACATGACAAAATTCGTGTTCCTGGGTTTCGGTCTCCTTGTGCTGGCGAGCACAGCGCCTGCCGCGGCGGACAAGGGCAGCAATGAACAACTCGCCGCAGACGTGCGGAGTGCGCTGCAGCGTTTCGAGGAGAAGGACGGCTCTTTTGGATCGACCCTCGACGAAGCCGTCGGCTACGCGATCTTCCCGGAGGTCGCCAAAGGCGGTTTCATCGTGGGTGGTGCACGCGGCCAAGGCGAAGTCTACGAGGGCGGAAAGCTGATCGGACACGGCCATCTGTCCCAAGGTACGATTGGGTTCCAAATTGGCGGTCAGAAGTTTGCGGAGATCATCATGTTCGAGACGCAGTCCGCGCTGAATCGCTTCAAGAGGAATCGATTCGAGCTGAGCGCCGAGGCCACGGCCACCGCAGCTGATCAAGGAGGGGCTGCCAAGGCGAAGTACGCCGATGGCGTGGCGATCATCATTTTGCCAACCGCCGGCCTCATGGCGGAGGCCAGCATCGGGGGCGAGAAGCTTAGGTTCTCCCCCCTGAGTGACAAATAGGTGGGGGAGGCGATCCGAGGCTCCTGCGTCGGTGGGGCTCTCGTAGCCTCTTGGGCTCATGTTCAGACCCTGTCGAAACCAGACGTTGGTGTCCGTTGGTTCTGCTAGGCACAGATGTCCGTTTGCAAATGGGGAGCGTAGGGCAGGGGATCGGCTCGAGCGTCAAGATTCTGCAGGACGCGTTTCGCGGCATACTGAAGGTTGATGACTGATTGTCGGTCGGACTTGCGGCCCGTCGGTTTGTCCTATCCCACCGCCCCCACGTTGAGCATGATCTCGTCGCCCACCCGGTCAACCAGGGTGTAGGTATCCACCCGCTGCAAATTGAAGCCGTAGGCTCTGATCTGACGGCGAGACTCCCATCGCGCGCCCAGGCCGACCTTCTCTTCAGGAAGTCGCACCCGTGTCAGCGTTTCACGAGAATTGACGATCATCCGGAGCAAGCGCACCGGTACGTCCGAGCGCTTCGTCTGCTCGTTAAAGGTGCCGGCGAGCGTCTGGCCGCGGTCGTCGATCTCGACCCAACCGCCGATGCTCCGGGCAAGTGTAGCGCCCTCTCGGAGTTGCTTCGCCAAGCCTTGGTCTAATCCATAGGGATTCGAAGCCCCAGCGCACCAGGATCTGAATCCAAGAGGCAGTCGATAGTTACCATCAGCCTCTCTCAAGATCGTGTTCACGATCGTGCTCCAAGCCCTCTAGGCATGGGCTCGAGCCAGCAAGGTGTACTCGACGCTTCGCGCCTGCGTACTGCGCAGGAACTCGTGCAGCTCCGTGGACTTGCGTCCACTCCGCGGTGCACGACACGAAGAGGCCTCGGGTTTGGTTGCCTGCTCTCACCCGAGTCTAGGTGCCGCCCTCGACGCCGTGGTCGGACAGCCACTGGCTGAGGGGAGTCGGAAGTTCTGCGGGGCGGTCTCCCCAGTCGTACACGACCGCGGTTTTTGCGGCCAGGTCGTGAAGTGTCCGCTGCCTCGCGTCGAAGATCGCGCCGAGCACGCCGAACACTGTAATCACGCTGAAGGGAAGTAGGAATGCTCGAATCGCCGCGTGGCCTGGGCTGACGGGCCTTCCTTCCTTGCTGACGACCTTGATCCCCACGACGCTCATCCCAACGGTTCTCCCCGAGATCGCCACGCCGACCCAGAGGTATGCGAACGACCAAAGGGAGAAAGCGAGGACGCCAAGAACGCCGGCTCTCCAGTCCCACTCGAGCTCGGCCCCGAGGACGAGGTTGATCGAGCCGACGACTGCCGCCGAGATCAAGCCCGCACCCGTGAACACGAGGAACGAGTCGACTAGGTAGGCCAAGAGGCGGGATACGGGACCCGCGTAGTAGCCGCTGATCTTGGTGCGAGAGGAGGCGGTCACCGGCCGATCTTCCTTCTCAGTAGGAACGAGAGCCGGCGGTCCAAGCGGTTGCTTCGCCAGCTTGCGCCGTAGCAACCGATCCACGAGGCCCATGATCAAAGTGTCCAGACCGACTGCCTGGCGCCGCGCCACGTCCAACGTGGATCCGGCGACCCGGTTCGTGCCTCGAGCGACGAGATCGCCGACGTTGGCCCTGCTGGTGATTGATTCGACGTCGACCCGATTGAGGAGTCGATTCACATCGACCCGATCGAGTAGCCGATCGACGTCGACTTGATCGAGTAGCCGATCCACATCGACCCGGTCGAGCAGGCGATCGAGCTCGACCCGATCGAGCAGTTCGTTCAAGTCGATCCGCGTTAGGAGTTCGTCGAGCTCGACCTGCCCCACGAGTGCGTCCACGTCGACCCGCCCGAGCAGCGCATTGATGAGCCTGGCGCTCTGCTTATCGTCACTACTCATCGGTGGAAGACTAGCATCATCAGCGCTGCCAGTTCATCGACGGCGATGTGTCGCGCCGAAGAAGCAAGATCCGACCCGCGAGGGACGCACCGCCAACCACGGTGAGGTCGTCGGCTCGTTCTTGCTGTGGTTGTGGTGACCCTGGTCTAGTAGACTGACGGGGTAGATATGACGATCACGATGCTGTGCGTCTTTGTGCCGGGTGCACTCTGGGGAATCGTTGTCATGCCCTGGTATGGCTGGGCTTCGCTTGGCGGCATGTGTCTTGGCGGACTCATCTACGTGAAGCGTGGGTCTCGGGAGGGACGCCGCCGCCGGCTGCAGCACGTGGCGATGGCAGAGGCGCTGCTCGGTGTCCTCTGCTTCGGTGCCGCCGTCGTGGTCGGCGAGTACGGATGCTCGCACGGTCCGCCGGATGGGTTTTGCATGAGCGAAGGTTTTCCGCTTCTCGCCGCCACCTGCGTCACTTGGCTCTTCGCCGGGATTGCAGCGGTCGCGTACTCTCGTGCGGCTCGCGATCTCAGCGATCCACGATGACGGCGATTGTTTGCCGGTCTCTTAGCCGAGGGAAACCGTCCTGAGGGCCGAATTGCGTGTTCGTGGTGCTTGTCGTCGTGACGGGCCGCGCCCATCCTCTGGCTCTTCAAAGGCTGGTTGCAACAGGGCCTCGCCGCCATCCGCCCGGAGCTTTCTTGTGTTATGACACCCGGATTGGCCGCTGTTCTTTGGCGGGCGCGGAGGAGTCACAAATGATCGCTTACTGGAGGGTTCGTTTCCAGAGTCCCACTCTCGTTGGCCTAACCGGCAAACTGCTTGCGCTCTTGCTGATGGCCGCCGGGGCATCCGGATGCAGCGAAGACGATGGCTACTCGTTTGATCCCGCGGCCACGACGTACGAGCTGCAGGACCCGGTTTCGATCACGACCGACACTGAAGGCGTGGCTCACATCTCCGGCAGGACCGAGCTTGATGTGTCGTACGCGCAAGGCTATCAGCAGGCCCGCGAGGATCTCTTCGCCTTGGACATCATTCGTCGTGAAGGCGCGGGCACTCTGGCCGAAGTTCTCGGCGAGGCAGGTGCGCAGACTGACTTCCAGTCTCGAACGTTCGGGTTTCGCAGGCTCGCCGAGCGCACGATCGAGTACTACCGCGAGAACGAACCGGACCTGTACGCAAGCCTGGTCGCGTTCGTCTCAGGCGTGAACCGTCGAATCGAAGAGGTTCTTGCGTCCGAAGCCCCGATGCCATCTGAGTATGCATCCCTTGGCATCGCTCCGACGCGTTTCGCGGTCGCGGATCCGCTTGCGATCGGTACTCGCTATCTGTTCGGCTTGTCTAGTAGCCTCGAGAACGAGGTACTTTCGTCTCTGCTGCCAGTGTTGGGCGTACCCGATTCACTGCCGATCTTTGCTCCTGGGACGAGCGCGTTCTACTCCGACGACGTGTCTGCCAACGGCGCGCCGGTACCGGGAGCGACCCGTCACGAGTCGGTTGCCCGCCTTGAACGATTTCACGGCCCGCTGAGCGAGTTGCAAATGGCGGAGCTTCGGGAGGGACTCTCGAAGTTGAGCCTGACTTACAAGCCGGCTGGAAGCAACAACTGGGTAGTGAACCGTGCGCACACCGCCACTGGTCGCTCGCTGCTTGCCGGCGATCCCCACCAACCCTTGCGCAACCCAAGCCTCATGACTGTGCAGCACATCAGCTCGGCGAATGGACCCAACGCGATCGGTTTCGTATTCGTGGGCACACCGGGGATTTCGCTGGGTCACAATGAGAAAATGGCGTGGTCCGCAACGCAAACCCGTCCGGACCAAATGGATGTCTGGACTGTGACCGTGAGCTCACCCACCGACGACGAACGCGCGTCGGGCGCGGTGGACGCAGTGCTGCTTGGTGGAGAGTCGTACGATGCCATCAGCATTCGAGAGGACTACAGGGTCAAGCTAGCGGACGGCAGCTTCGAGGAACGGAGCGTGGCGGTGTTGGAAGTGCCCGATTACTTCAACTCCATCGTTCTGCCTCCCGGGCTGTTGCCAGACATCGTCTCGTCGTTCCTGCCAGGGGATCTCTTGGTGGCCTGGCCGGGCTTCACGCCTTCCGATGACTTTCGAGGCATCCTCGATCTGATGCGGGCCAACAACGTGGACGAGATGCGCAATACGATTGGGCATCTGCGAACAGCCATGCAGAGCGTTGCGTTCGCGACCGCGGACGAGATCGGCCTTGGGTCGAGCACCGCTCTGCCGGTACGCGCGGTGGGCAGTGACGCACCCCGCGTCGATCGGGTGCTGGATGGAACAGACTCATCGACGCTGTGGAACGGCGAACTCATCGCGGATGAGCTGATGCCGAGGGGAAGTGCATCTCGGGATTTCATCGCCTCTGCAAACAACGACCCGTTCGGGTTCACGGCAGATAACGACCTCTACAACGACGAGTTCTATTTCGGAAACTTCTTCGACCCCGGGTATCGCGGAGGTCGAATTGAGGAACGACTTCGAGAGTTGGTCGATGCCGACGACGGGATCACCGTTGAGGACATGATAGAGCTCCAGAACGATGTGCTGAGCGTCTTCGCACGGAACATCGTGAGCTCGTTATCTCAGATCGTTGCCGACACGAGTGATCCCACCGTCGCCGCCTACATCGCAGAGCAGCCAGATGTGATCGCCGCAGCCGAAACGCTGTCGAATTGGGACTACCGCATGAGCGCAGAGTCCACCGAGGCGACCCTCTTTCGCATGCTCGCCGAGGAGCTGCGTGAGACCGTCACCGCCCCGACGCTCGGTCTTCTCTACCCAGTGGTCGAATCAGCGGCTTCGCTAATCATAGACAAGACGGTGGCCCTCATTGCAGCAGATGCCGAGCTCCGCGATGAGTTCTTCCCAGTGCCCGACCCGGACGACCCCGGAACGACGCTCTCGTACGAAGGCGCCTTTCTGGCGTCATTGAGCAAAGCGCTTGGTCGCTTTGTGGCAGCAGGAATGCCCACATGGGGAGAGACCGCCGTCTTGAGCCTTCCAAGCGCGACGATGGAGCGAACGGACTACTCGACATACGGTGACGACACGACGGTGCGAGTCTCTGGCTGCGCTTTCTCAGAAAACGAGCAATGCGTGAACGGTGGAGCCGGTTCGATCTTCCGCTTTGTCGCAGAGTTCGACGAGAATGGCACTCCCGTGGGCCGCTTCAACGCGCCCCTGACACAGCCCGACGTTTTCAACGGCTGGCTCACCACAAACGAGTATTTCCCGCTGCGCTTTGACCCGCAAGACATCGCCGCGAACGCCGTAGACGAACGAACGCTGATGCCACGTTGAATGTCAATCAGCGCGACTTGCGTTGACTTGGGTCGCTCATGCGCTCAACGCCTAGTCCGGTTTGACGTGCAGTAAAGGGCGGCCCCCGAAAGAGCCGCCCTCTGCTGTCTTGCGTTGCTCGCGCCCTAGGCCCTCACGTCTGGAGGCGAGGACCCGCGGCCTCGACTAGCACAACGTCCAGATGAAGATGCGCCGCACCGTGCTTCGCTTGTTCTCATCGCTATCGGTCACCGTGAGCTTCACGTCGTGCCACGCCCCGAAGCAACTGTCCGAGTAGAGCCGTACCGTGGCGGTGCCGCCGGTTCCGAGTGTTGCGCCCTGGACATCAGTGAGGTTCGTCGTCCAGACCAGGGAGCTGCCGGCCAGGCTTCCGTCCTCGGGATCCTGGCCCGAGCCGACGAAAGTCACATCCGTGTACCATTGCCCACGGGCGTCATCGAAGCCGTCGTAGCTGTACTGCGCTTCGCTTGATTCCGAGTCCACGCTTGGCTGGAGGATCGTGGCGGTAGGCGGGTTGTCGGGACACACCTCGACCAGCAGGTTGACTGAGTTTTCTGCAGATTCGCCCTGGTCGTCGGTGGCGCGGACCACGATCGTGTACCCACCTTCTGGGAACGAGCCGGTCACCGAGTGCCCCGTACCAATGTACGCACCCCCGGCGACGCTCCACTCGATCGCGCTCTCCGGCACGTCGAAGGTCGGCGTGTTGTTCGAGTCCCGCGACGTCGCCAAGAACGTGATCGGCTCACCGACGCAGAACGAGTCGACGCCGTTCGGGGTCACGATGTCCACGACTGGCGGATCGTTCGAAATCGTGAGGTTGACGCTCTCGCTCAGAGTGCCGCCGCCCGGAGCTGTCGTGCTCGCGGTGATGATGTGAGTACCAAACGACAGATTGCTCCGCCGGATTGACCCCACGCTCTCGCCGATGAAGCCATCGAGATCGCTCGCCCATCGAATCACGGGCGTCCCGGTGAACCCGAGCGTACGCGCTCTGAGCTCGACCTGTCGGCGCCCACGCGGGACGACACTACCGTCGGTTGGCGACTGGATGATCATCGCGGGATCGAGGCGCTCGCGGTACGCGTAGAATACGCGCGGATCGCCCACACCGGTGTAGTCGCCAATGCCCGTGATCAGCGCGCGCTGCGCGGTGGTGCTGGTCGAGCAGAAGAGCAATCCGTCGATCGTGACTGGCGCGGCTCCTGGCACTGTGATCCGCACGAAGCAAGGGTCGTTCGGGTCGCTGATGTAGGTGCGCGGGTTGATATCAATCTCGACGCCTGCGATCGCACTCCCCGAGGCGGACGGGGTGTATGTGCCGTTCGTGACGTTGCTGACGAACTCGATCACTCCATCCAGTCCGGCGCCAACGATGCGCCAAGAGCCCAAGAAATCGATTGGCGCCGGATTGCCAGCGGTCTCACGAGCGAACTGCATGGCAGGGTAGTCGCCGGTCGTTGCGAAGAAGGGCTTTCGCGTGTCGAAGTCGCCCGCCGGATGGGTCCAGCCGGCAAGCGTGCTGTCGTCGATGCGATGGGCGACGATCTTGGTCCCGCCGGAGGTCGAGCTGTAGCTCGCGTCGATCTGCGGACTGCCGAAACTTGCTAGCATCTTGTTGCCACCCAGCGAGCCGTTCACTCGGTACGACCGGTCGGTCGCGTGGAGCGTCCCGATTCGCCTATCAAACTCCCCGGACAGAGAGCTGCTCGGAAGCGCTCCGGGCACGTGGTACGCGGCGAGATTCGCACGCCCCATCGGGAGGTCGGTCTCGACGTGCCACTTGCCGAGGAAGGGCTGATTGTTGACCCAAGTGGCCGGGTTGCGTGTCTCGAGGACGCTGTAGGTGTCTGCGGTCCGAGAGATCCAGTCGTAGCTCATGTAGATGAAGCCGCTCGTTCCCGCCGCGGCGCTGGCGGGCCTTCCGCGACCCGTGGTGTCTTTGCCCCAGGAGTTCTTGACGATGAAGGCCTGCTTGGCGTCGTCGTAGCCGACGATCAGCATCGCATGCCCGCCCCACACGGTATCGAGCGGGTGCCAGATCCCGTCGACGTACTGCGCGGCTCTGTCTGCGTCTCGTTCGACGCAGTCGGGATCGCCCTCCGGTAGGTCGTTGCTGCCCTCGGTGCAGTCGCTCGGTTTGGTCAGCACTACGCCAAATGCCACCTCGCGACCGGCGGCGAGTTCGCCCTTGATCGCGGAGAGACTCGGGGTGACCGCGCGAACACGCGTCGCGCCGTAAACCGCGTTCACCGGTGCCTCGCGGGGGAAGTTGACCAAGGTCATGCTCTCGGGAATCGAGTTGACCATGGGCTCGGCGCTGAGATTCCAGCTGTCCACGGCGCGCTGGCTTAGTGTGGTGTCGCGGTACGACATCCTCGGCGCATCGCCAGGTTGATCGGTCTTCTCGTAGTTGAAGAACGGGATGTAGGTCATGCTCGGGTCGCCGGCCACGATCCCGGCCATCACGCTTTCTTCGGGTAGGCCGAACCGCAATCGAAACAGCCAGCCGAGCTGGTATCCGATGCCGCTCCCGCCCCAAGCTCCGATCTGGTTTTCGCGCTCACTCGGTCCGACGGGAACATCCTTGAGATGCCCCATCTTCTGCACGTGGTTCGCGTACTGCTCCGACAGGTCTAGCGTCATGCCGCGCTCGCGCTGATACGCGGATTCCAAAACCGCGATCGTTGCATGCGCAACACAGGTTCCCCGCCCGGACTGGTCCCGAATGGGGCTCTGCGCATCGCGAAGGTCGACTACGGAGGGCAGTGACTTTGCTCCGATGTGTTCCTCCGCCAGCTCAGGAAAGCTCTCGTCATCCTCGGGCGCCGTCTCGGGGGGAAGCGGAAACTGGCCGCGAAGCTCGTCCCAAAGGTCGAGTCGATCGAGTACAACCCGGGTGCCGTCGCCGAGCGTCATCATGGGAATGCCATCGCTCTCGCTGTAGATCGTAGCGGGAGGTCTCGCCCCCCCTCCTTGTTCCTCGTCCTCGAACGAAACGGGTGCGCAGCCCACAAGTGCGAGGGTTTGCAACGCGATCAGCGCGGCCAATGCGCGCGCGCCGACGTTGGGTCGTGGTGCCGAGGGGTCGAGTTGGTCGTTGTTCGTCATGGGTCGCTCCTATGAGATGGTGAGTGAATCAGACCCACCGAGGAGCACGCCCCGTGCCAACGCAGAACGCCCCTGTTTTCAGCTGAATTTCAGTATCGGGCGCCCGAAGTGACGGACGTGCAGACGTCACCACTGACGTGCACACGTCACTGTTTTCGGGTTGGAGGAGGCCCGTGGCCGTTCGCCGGTAGGCAACGTCGCCACGCTAGGGCTACTTCGTCACGTCGAGTTTCAGCTTCTTCTTCTCGCCGGATCGAAGCCGGATCGTTCGAGTGACAGTCGGCTCCCCTTGCCCCGCGCCGATCGTGTATCGACCCGGTTTGAGGGAGAGGTTCTTCAACGGTGCGGAGCCTCGACGCTGGTCGTTGATCCAGACATCGCCCCAGGGGTACACAACGACCGTGAGACTTGCGGGCGCCGAAGTGGCGGCCGGCGGAGTTCGCTTGGGTGGAGGGCGTACGTCCGTTGCAGGCGCGTCGCGGAACTCGTCGGTCAGGGCCACCGGTACTTCCGGCCCATCCTCGGGTTCCGCTGAGGCTTCCACCGCGTCGACCGGAACAGCCGGTTCCTCTTGCGGGAGCTCTTTCTGAGCGGGCTGCTCGACCGACTCAGCCTGCACGGCCTCCACGGCCGCCGCCGGCGATCGCTCGGGGCCCGGCACTTCCCCCGCCTCGTTCGACCGCAGCGCGAACCCGCCCGTCACCAGCAACGCTACCGCGAGCAGCGCCACGAAGACACCCGCGACCGAGGAACGGCGCTTCGGTAGTTCGGGGGGCAACGAATCGATGGTGCCCCCTTCCTGCCAAGGCTCCGCGCCCTTCTGGCGCTCGCCCGCGTTCACGATACCGCTCGACGGTTGCTCGCCCTCGGCTGGGGTTGCCTGGTCGTGGAGCGCCGTGTCGTCGTCGCCCCCCGGCTGTGAGTACCTAGCGTCGCTGGCGGTCTCTTTTGGGCGAAGCCCGTCCACGCGCTTGCCGAGCTCCCGCCTCGTGCGCGGCGGTGGCACGAGGGGATCGAGAAGCTCGATCAGCTCGGCGGCGTTGTCGGGTCGGGCGTCCCGGTCGGGCTCGATGAGGCGGTCGATGAGAGCACAGAGCTCCGGCGGAGTGCCGGGCGCCAGTCGTGCGAGCGGCTGACGTTCGCCTTGCAGAATCTGCATGATCGTCGCCGGGTCGTGGCCGCCTTCGTAGGGGCGCCGGCCACAAAGGGATTCGTAGAGGACCACGCCGACACCGAACAAGTCCGCGCGCCCGTCCAGAGGCTCGAGGCGCAACTGCTCAGGCGACATGTACGGAATCTTCCCTTTGACGGCGCTCTGCTTGTGCGAGCGGCCCGTAACCGCCTTGGCGACGCCAAAGTCGCTGAGCATGATCTCGCCGTGGCGGCTGATCAGCACGTTCGAGGGCGAGATGTCCCGATGCACAATCGCGCCGCCATCGATGCCGGCTTCAGGGGGCGGGTTGTGCGCATGGTGTAGCGCAGAAGCGAGGTCGTGGCCGATGAGCGCGACGTACTCAGGCGAGATCTTTTGGCCACTCTGCGCGTCGAGCAGGACTTGCAAGTCCACGCCGTCGACGAGCTCGAGCGCCATGTAGGAGCGCCCGCCTATTTCGCCGAAATCGATCACGCCGACGATGTTGCTGTGACGCAACTTGGCGGCGAGGCGGGCTTCGCGCTGGAAGAGCTTCACGAACTCCTCGTCTTCACGAAAGAAGGGAAGCACGAGCTTCAGACAGACGCGCTGGGTGAAGCCGCTCGGGCCGCGGCGAATCGCGACGAAGGTCTCCGCCATCCCGCCCATGCCGAGCCGGCGGACCAATCTGTATGGCCCGATGTCGGTTCCGAGCAGGTCGCCCGCCGACGCATCGAAATCAATCTTGGACATCGCGTTCAGCTACATCGTATGTGCCAAATCACAGCCAACACAAGTCCGGCTCGAACTAACCCTACTCGCGCGTCTCTTTGAAACGCGAAGCATCGATATCCAGCCTGCCCATGCGGCTGATCAGCCCCGTGCGCGGCACATCGAGCATACGCGCCGTGCGGGCGACGATCCCGTGACAGGTCGCGAGCGCCTCCTCGATCACCGATCGTTCGAGTGCGTCGAGCTCCTCTTGCCGGCCGCTGAGCTGTTGCCAGCGCTCGCGAATCGCGTCGCGGCCGGGGTGCACACTCCGTTCCGCTGACGTGCGCTGGCCACTCGTCTTCGTGGGCGCGTGGCCGTCACTGATGTCGAGGTGGCGCGCCTCGACAACGGGGTCGTTCGACTCACCCGCCCTGGCTCTGTTTCGAGCGCGCTTCAACACAGCCTCGAGCTCTCGAATGTTGCCGTCCCATTGCAGGTTCGGAGAGAGCAAGGCCTCCATCGCACTTCCGTCGAGCTCCCAGTTCGTCTTCGGGTCGATGCGATGCAGGTATCGCACTGCGATGTTGGGGATGTCCCATCGCCGCTCTCGAAGCGGCGGAAGCACGATCGGGACCGCGGTCAGGCGGTAGTAGAGGTCTTGGCGAAACGCGCGCTCGGCGATGGCCTTCTGCATGTCACCGTTCGTCACAGAAATGATGCGAAGTTGGGCGGCCTTCGGCTCCGCGCTTTGAAAACCAAGGGGCCTGTACGTGCCGAACTGAGTGAAATCGAGAAGCAGCTGTTGCGCGTGGTGCGTCAGATTCAAGATCTCATCGAAGATCAGCGTGCCGCCGTTGGCGTACTCAACCAAGCCCTTTCGCTTCGAGACAGCCCCCGAAAAAGAACCGCGCTCGTGCCCAAAGAGCTCTGACGTGATCGTGTTTAGATCGTCGGCGAGCCCGAGTGTCGCGCGCACGATCGGTTCCTGGTTGCTCGCCTGTGCAAACGCAGTGGCCAGTTGGGTCTTGCCCGTGCCGGACTCGCCCAAGATCATGATCGACTCGTCGCCGCCGATCGCCGAGCGGAGCTCTTCGCGGATTTCCGCCATGCTGTCGGGCTCAAGCAGCTCGTCGAGTGTGAGGGGCTGACCGCTCGATGTCGTTGCCCGCACCGCCCGAAGGTCTTCCCGCGTGTCTTCTATCACCGTTTGTTGAGCGATCAGCCCGCCGAGCAGCGCACCGACCGTCTCGACGACCCCAACGGAGGCTTCGCGTGTGCCTTGGTCGTTGGTGAACTCCATGTAGAGCGCGCCGACGAGACTGCGGCCCCTCGCGGACGAGGCGGGCGCCGACCAGAGCGGCACAGCAATGAATGAGCCGTCCGGCGCGTAAGGAACCGAGCCGGCCACCGTCTTGAGCTTGCTTTGCACTTGATCGAGCACGTCGTGCACATGCATTGCCAAAATTGCGGGCGCGATGCCCCGAAAGCTCGTCGTTCGCGAGCGGTGCATCGGTCCGCCGCCTTTGGTCTCCAGCGTCGACCACGCAGACGCGGCGCCGAGTTGAACGCAGAGCGCTTCGAGCGTCTCCTCGATGAATCTCCCGCGGTGAAGGCCGGTGACCGAGGCCTCCACCACGTCTCGCAGACGCGGCCACGGGTCTTTCGGAGTCGAGGGCGACATCGGCGCTGGGAGGCTACATCCTTTTGTCCCCTGCGACTACCCCTCCAGGATATGGTTGATCCAGGGGCGCGTGACTTGTGGTAGTTAGGCGGCATGCGCCTGCTCGCGTTGACCGTACTCTGTTCGGTTCTGCCCTTGTCCAGCGTTGCCGCCCAACAGGGCAGCCAGTGGGTCATCGTGCCGAGCGGCTCCGCGGCCGATCCGGCGCAGCTCCACGACGCTGCGAATCGCCTCCAACGTTCGCTCGTCAACAGCGGCGCCCGGGTTCTATCGCCCGCCGAAGCGGCCAAACGGTTCGAGGTCGAAGCGTCCTCGCCTCCTACGGTGCTGAGCGATGCGGACCTCAAGCGCTGGACGTCGCTTTCGGACCGCGCAATCGATGACTTGGCCGAGGGCGACAACAAGAGCGCGTTGAAGAAGCTAAACGCCGCCCAAGCAATCTCACGTGAGTCGATCGAAGAGCTCAATCGCGATCCGGAACGTACCAGGCGGGTGTTCGATACGTGCCTCTACAAAGTCCGCGCCGTGCTCGCGACAGAGTCGGAGTCCCGAGCGCGCTCGGTGGCCCGAGAGTGCCGCCGCCTCGTTCCTCGAGCCGAGCCAAGCCCCTACATGCACCCGCCGGCTGTTACGAAGCTTCTTGGTGAGATCGACGCTCTGCAAGCAAAGCAAAGTGGCGAGCTTCGAGTCAAGAGCATCCCAACTGGCTGCGCGGCGCGATTGAACGGTGTGCTTCTCGGAGAGACGCCTGTGTCGATCGGGGACGTGTTTCCTGGCCAATACCGCGTTCAGGTCGAGTGCGACCCCGCGGAGCGCGGGCGGGTGCACGTCGTGACCGTAGGCGCGGGCAGCGCCGAGCTGCAGGTCGATTCTCGTTTCGACTCGGCGATTCTAAGCAGGCCGAGCCTCCAACTGCGTTACGACAGGCCTGCCGACGCCGCCAAGTACCGGGTGGACGATGCGCGGCAGGTCGCGACCGGGGTGGACGCTAGCCAGATCGTGCTTCTGGCAGTCGACGACGGCGTGATGGGGCTGCAACGAATCGATGCGCGGACTTCCGGGTCGTCTGCGTTTCTCGCCTCGGCGCGAGTCAGGTCCGATGGCGCCGGCCCGAGCGACACCGATCTCGCGTCAGCCGCTGCCGTGCTCGTCGCCGGCGAATGCACGGACTTCACGGCCGGCACCCCGGTGCCACTCCAGTGCGGCCGGGCACGTGTGGCGTCGGCAATAGCCCCCGTCGCCGGCGATTGGCCCGAGCGACGCCAGCCGCGCGGGCAGTTCATTGCCGGCATGACACTGATCGGCGTCGGCATAGCCGGGCTTGCCACCGGGTACGCGCTCCTCATCCCTCGTTCGAGCGCCGGCGAGGATTGGATCGCCACAGTCGACTCCGACTCAACCAACGGTGCGACCCAGGCGACGAACACGTCGGCGCAACAACGCTGGTTCAACCTCCGCACCGGGATCATCGCTAGCGCTTCGGTCGGCTCTGCCGCGCTGGTCACCGCAATGCCGCTCGCCTTGCCCGAGCGTGAAAAGACCCCCTGGTGGGCCTGGGTCTCGGGGGGCGCCGGTCTCGGCCTTGGCGCATTCTCGATCGCATATGGCGTCACGGCCGATCCGGAGCCGAGCGCTTCGTGCAGCACCGCCACCGTCGATCCGGCCGTCCCCCGCGCGTGCGCAACACGCGGCGATGAAACCAGTGTAGCCTTGCTCACCGGCCTGACCGCCGCGCCTCTCATCACGATGCCGTTGGTCTACCTGCTGCGGCGATCCCCAGCGAAGCTTGAGCCACAAGTGCATGCGGGGCGGGGCCTCGGCTACCTGGGGCTTCGCGGGAGGTTCTAGACCGCCAGCCGCGACCGCGCCTCAGTTAATCGGCGTGCCTGGGCCGGCGTCGCCCCCGCCAACAGGGCTGACGACAAGGGAGGGAGTTGGATTGGCCTCAACGGAACCTCGGTTTCTCACGCTGGGGCGAGACGGTAGGAACTTCTCCGCGTCGAACGGGAAGCCGGCGGTATGGATCTTGGGTGGTGCCGTCAAACATCAGCGACTGTCAAACGGCATTTCCAAGGCAGCGCTCCCGTGTGACGTCGCCGGTGCTCGTGTATGATCCCGCCGGATGCAACTGCTTCTCTTCGGCTTGTCCCGTCAGGTCGATCGCAAAACCTATCTCGTCGTGGGTCTAGCTCTCGGCGTGATCAAGTACGCCATCGACTTTGCGGTCGTGCGCCTCCTAAGCGGGGGCACGTGGACGCTGGCTGCCTACCTAACGCCGTCGCTTGCTTTGCGGTTGGACGCCCTGGGAAAAGAGCCCGGTCCGCTTCCGTGGATCATGCTCGGCTACGCGCTTCCGTTTGCGTGGGTGGGGGTGAGCATGAGCGTCCGTCGGGCCGCAGACTCGGGCATTAGTCCTTGGTGGGGACTCGGGTTCTTTGTTCCGTTCGCGAACTACGTGCTCATCGCGTGTCTCTGTGTCCTGCCCAGTAAAGGCCACCGGCGACAGGATGCCTCGTCTCCGGACGCGCACATCCATCCGCCCCACCTGGACGGATACTTTCGGTCGAAGCGCGGTGAGTTTCGACTGGTTCCGCTCCGCGGTGGCCGCGCACGCCTCGAGGGGAGCACCTGGTACGAGCTCGATATCGCGCCGTTCACGTACTGGTCCCTTCTCGCCGACGCCATCGTCCATCGCATTCATGAACGCGTGCTCGCTCACGTGAAGATCCAGACCGAGAGCGACTAACGAACCAAGAGCTGCCGTCGGTTGCTCGATTGGGGACCTGAGAACCAACGTTGCGGCCCAATTCGCACCCCCCAATGGGCTAAGAGAGTGTCCGCAAGGGCATGCCGGTGGAGTCCGGCCTCGGCTACCAACTGCTCCGTGGTCCTCCGGGCTCGACTTAGACAGCCCGTTTCTATTTACTAGCGCTTGATGGACTCGACGCTATTGCGATCAGGGCGGATCGTCGACGGTTCCGGCGGCCCCTCCTTCAGCGGCCACGTGCTGATACGCGGTGACCGTATCGTTGCGATCTTGAGGGAGGGTGACGCGACCCCCGAAACCGCCCACGAGGTGGACGCGACCGGCTGCGTGATCGCTCCCGGGTTCATCGACATGCATTCGCACGCGGACTGGCAGCTGCCGCTGGACGATCACCCGGAGTGTCTGTCCGTCATGCTCGAGCAAGGAGTCACCACCG
>CAYZDM010000007.1:0-18696 GCA_964476875.1 uncultured Sandaracinaceae bacterium
ACGAGCGGTTGATGATCCGAAGTCTGCGCTCGGAACTCGACGACACCTGATAGCTACTTGGCCGCGGCGCGGGGGGCTTCCATGCCCTTGACCGGATGGGCGCGATACGGCGCTTCGAGGATGTTCACCTCGTCGGCGCTGAGTTCGATTTCGGCCGCTGCGATCGCGTCGTCCAAGTGTCTGAGCTTGGTCGCGCCCACGATCGGCGCCGTGATCGCTGGTTTGGACAACAGCCAGGCCAACGCGATACGAGCAGGCGGCTCGCCGCGCTCGGAGGCCACGCTCTTGACGGCTTCAACGACCTCCCAATCCGAAGGCTGATCGTAGAGGATCTGGTCGAGTCCATCGCTCGACGAACGGCTCGTGGAGCTATCCCCCAACTTGGTCCGGGTTCCGGCGAGCATCCCTCGGGCCAACGGTGACCAGGGAATCACACCGATCCCTTGATCCTCGCAAAGCGGCATCATCTCCCGCTCTTCTTCCCGATAGACCAGGTTGTAGTGGTTCTGCATGGTCGCGAAGCGAGCCCAACCCTTGCGCTCCGACGTCGAAAGCAACCGCTGGAACTGCCACGCATACATAGAACTAGCGCCGATGTATCGAACCTTCCCTTGCGTGACGAGGTGATCGAGCGCTGCCAGCATCTCTTCCATCGGGGTGTCCGGATCGAGGCGGTGGATCTGATAGAGGTCGATCGTGTCGACTCCCAAGCGTCGAAGGCTGTCCTCGCAGGCTTGTTGAATGTGCTTGCGCGACAGCCCACCCATGTTGGGACGTGGACCCATGGGGAAGAAGACCTTGGTTGCAATCACCAATTCGTCGAGATTGCCGTATTCGCGCAGCCATCGACCGGTTACCTCTTCGCTCACGCCGAGCGAATACATGTCTGCAGTGTCGAAGAAATTGATGCCGGCCTCGATCGCCCGCTTGAAGAACGGGGCAGACGCGTCCGCGTCGTGGACCCAAGGCCGCCACTCCGGTGTGCCGTAGCTCATACAACCAAGGCAAATCCGCGAAACGGTCACTCCCGTCCGTCCTAGATGCGTGTACCTCATTCCGCGGATACTATCAGGCCGGATGCCGAAGGTGATCTACATCATCGGGTCGGGCCGAAATGGGAGCACCTCGCTATTACTTGGCCAGGCCCCCGCTTGCTGCGCGGTCGGGGAAGTACGCAGCATCTGCACGGCGGCTCATCGACGACTGCGGCTGCGGCGAGGCATTTTCGCGTTGCCCGTTTTGGTCGAAGGTCGTCGCGCGGGCATTCGCAGACGAACCAGATTTCGATCCAGCCGAGATCCGAAGATTTGGCAGAAGCACCGCGGCGGGTCCTCGAATCGATCTTGGAGGCCGCCGGTGAGAGCGAGAGTGGGTCCCTGGCCTTTCTCGACGGTCAGACCGCCAATTTGAAACCTGTACATAGCGTCGCCGGCAACCCGAGTCGGATGGCTGCAGGACCGGCTGAGATCGCCCTCGACGAGGAATGGCGCCGGTAGGCCGTACTCACGCGTAGCAACGCGATACGACGGCCTCTGCCCTTCGCGGCGCCCACGAGGGGTTCAGCTCCTGCCGTAAACAGGAACGAGCGCCCCACGCGTGACCGCATTCTGCGGAGAGGCCAAGAACGCGATGGTTTCGGCGATCTCCTCAGGCTTGGGCCACTTGGCGTGATCGGCATCGGGCATGCCCGTGCGGTTCGCCTTCGTGTCGATGATGCTCGGGACGATGGCGTTGACCCAAATCGAACGTTCGGAAAGCTCCTCGGCAAGCGAGAGGGTCAACGAAGCGACCGCAGCCTTGCTGGCTGCATAGGCGCTCATCTGCGCCGTCGGCACGAGTGCGGGTCTGGCGGCGACGTTCACGATGCGCCCTTCCCGCCCCTCCATTGCCCGCACAGCTTCCCTACAAGAGAGAAAGCAGGTCGTCGCATTCATGCGCAGCAGGTGGTCCCATACGCCGAGGTCCGTAGACTCAATCGGGCCCATGGCGAACCCGCCGGCGACGTGAATGCTCGCGTACAGCGATTCTGTCATCCCAAAGAGCCGAGCCACGTCCGCCTCGAGGCTCATGTCGAAGCCCTCGTGCAGCCTGACCGAAGCATGGTCACGGTGGGGGAAGCGCTCGAGTTCTTGCGAGTCGTAGATCGGGACGTGAACGATTGCGCCCGCACCGACGAGACGACCGACCACCGCACTGCCGAGTGCCCCGGTTCCTCCCGTAACGACGGCTTCCCGCTCAGAGAAATCCAGCATGGCGAGAGACTAGTCCAGGACCGCTCAATTGCCTATCAAAGGCCCCACAAGTGCTCCCGAACGGTGTATGCTCCGGTCCCGCCAAAATGAGGAGTGACCGATGGCTGAGCTTCAACTCGCACTAGACGACGCATACGGCTGGGAGCGTACCGCCCCCAACCAGCTTTGGATGACGCAGCCGATCGGCAACGGCGAGGTCGAAACCTACACCTGGGGCGAAGCGATGGACCAGGCGCGGCGAATGGCGGCGCACTTGAAGTCGCTCAACCTCGAGCCCGGTAGCCACATCGGGCTCATCTCGAAGAACTGCGCGCACTTCATCCTCACCGACCTCGCGATCTGGATGGCCGGGCACGTGAGCGTGGCGCTGTACCCGACGCTGAACGCCGACACGATCGAGTACATCCTCGACCACAGCGAGTCGCAACTTCTTTTCGTCGGCAAGCTAGACGGCTGGGATGAGGTTAAGAAAGGCATTCCAGCCGCGATGCCCTGCATCTCTTTGCCACTCGCGCCACCAAACGAGTACGAGGCGTGGAACTCGATCACGGCGCGGACCGAGCCCCTCCAAGGCAATCCGGGGCGCGGCGCCGACGATCCGGCGATCATCGTGTACACCTCCGGAAGCACGGGTCGACCGAAGGGCGTGATGCACAGTTTCGGTGCGATCGCAGCGTCCGCGACCGGCGCAGAGCAGGTCTTCGGCACGACGGTCAACGACCGCATGCTCTCTTACCTGCCGCTTGCCCATGTTTTCGAACGATTCATCGTCGAGGTGGGAGCGCTTCGCTCCGGCATGCAGGTCTTCTTTGCTGAGTCGCTCAGCACGTTCGTCGCGGATCTCAACCGCGCGCAGCCTACGGTGTTCGTGTCGGTACCCCGCCTGTGGCTGAAGTTCCAGCTCGGCGTGCTGCACAAGCTTCCGCCGGAGAAGCTCAAGCGGTTGCTTCGCATCCCGATCATCAATCGAGTCATCAAGAAAAAGGTCCTGACCGGCCTGGGGCTTCAGAACGTCCGGCTAGCGGCGAGCGGCTCGGCGCCGATCCCTCCCGATTTGATTCAGTGGTACCGAGATCTGGGGCTCGAACTCCTCGAAGGCTACGGGATGAGCGAGGACTTCGCATACTCCCATGCAAGCGCTCCAGGAAAGGGCCGCGTCGGTTATGTGGGGAGCCCGATGCCCGGAGTCGACGTGAAGATCAGCGACGAAGGCGAAATCCTGATCAAATCGCCCGGCAACATGATGTGCTACTACAAGCAGCCCGAACTCACCGCCGAGTGCTACACGGAAGATGGGTTTTTCCGAACGGGCGACCGAGGCGAACGTGACGAGGCGGGTCGGCTGAAGATCACGGGCCGCGTGAAGGAGCTCTTCAAGACGAGCAAGGGCAAATATGTCGCGCCGGTACCCATCGAGAACATCCTCAACAACAGCTTCAATGTCGAGATGTGCTGCGTGACCGGTTCCGGACAGCCCCAGGCGTTCGCCCTGATCCTTCTTGCCGAAGAGATCCGCCCACAGCTCGGCGACCCCGCAGTGCGCGCCAAGATAGAAGCGGAGCTCGAAACTCTTCTCGATAAGGTCAACAATGAGGTCGAAGAGTTCGAACGCCTGCAGTTCCTGACGGTCGTCAAGGACCCGTGGCTGATCGAAAACGGTTTCCTGACCCCGACCATGAAAATGAAGCGCACCACCCTCGAGGATACGTACGGTCCGAAGACCGATGGGTGGTATGCGGAGAAGAAGCGTGTGATCTGGGAGGACTAGGGGAAACCTTTCCCCCGCCCGCGTGTAGATACCGTTATGCGATCCCTTTTGCTCATTTGGGTGGCGGCGCTCCTATGTGTTGGGTGCGTCCGGGTTGCCCCTCACGAACGCGGCTACCTCAGCGAGGAGACGATGCAGCCCGTCGTCGATCCCCTGGAATCTCGCGCGAATGCCCAACTGCACCGAGCGCGAGAAGCCACGAGTGGTGGGATCTGGTCGCCCGCCGGGGGGGGCTGTGGCTGCACCAACTAGGTCGAGATACAGACGCCTGAGCTCCTGGGCCCTGCTGCCGCTCGCACTGGCCTTGTTTTGCGGAGACGCGCACAGCGGCGCGGAGGAGCCGGAGCAAGAGCGGGAGCCCTGGAAAGTCGAAGAGGCGCGCGTTCGCTTCAACTACTTCAACCAGAAGGGGTTCGGCTACCAGTCGCAGGCCGGACCGGGCCCTGCGGGGTCCGAACGGTTGGATGTCTACGAACCGATGCTCTACTTGAGGGTCCGCCAGAACGCCAAGGTGACCCACACGGTGATGGTTCCAATCGACGTCATCACGTCCGCGTCGACCGACTCCATCGATGCGACAACCTCCGCTTCCCTCCACAACGAGGCAGGAACAGTTCAGATCAACACGCAGGTCGACGCCGGCGACGACAATGCGGTGAGCGTCGTGTATGGCGGCCACGGAGAAGAGTGGTTCGCTTCGGTTTTCGGCGGCGTCGGCTATACGCGTGAGCTCGCGCAGGACAACGCTACGCTCACCGCACGAATCGACGGATCGTTTGACTGGTTCTATCCGTACAGTCCACGCCCAGGGGGTGTCGTACCCGACAACAACAAGTGGGATTTTCGTGGTTCGTTTGGCGGGAGCGTCGAAGTGTCGCAAATCTTGAATCCGACGACCTGGGTCAAGGCGGGCTATGGCGCGAGCTGGCAAAAGGGATCGCTGCTCACGCCGTGGAACTCGGTGCCGTTCCTTTGCGACCCGGCCGTGACGGCCTGCCTCGGGCGCGTCCAGGAGAAGTTCCCGAGAACACGCCTCCGGCAGAACGTCTCCGGCCTGCTCGCACACTACCTTCCGCGGACGAGCTCGACCGTGCGCGTGAGCTATCGGTTCTATGCAGATGACTACGACGTACGTTCGCACACCATGCTCGGAGAGTTCTATCAGTACATGACCGAGCGGGCGTACATCAACTTCCACTATCGGGCCCACCATCAGACCGCGGTGTACTTCTGGACGAACAACTTGGGTCTGCCACTCGATCTGAACGCACCGCGCACTTCGGATTCAGACTTGGCTCGGTTTTGGGCCCATGAGTTCGGTTTCAAGTTCCTGTTTCATCTCACTCCACCGGGTCGAACGCATCAACACGACATGGACGTCTATTACAACCGATACATTCGGACGAACGACCTGAGCGTGCACGTAGTCAGCATCGGGTACGCGTACAAGTTCTGAGAAGCCATGTCGGAAGCCCCATGATAGCGTGACCTCCGGATGAAACAGTTTCTCCTCCGCCTGCTGGTTGGGCTCGTAGTATCGGTCGCCTCACTGCTGCTCGTGCTCCACCTACGCTACGGCGGCGGCAAGCCGTATCCCGACCTGAGCGGAACGCCGAGGTTCGGCGAGGATGCACTCGAAGTCGTCGTGACCAGCCCCGAACCGATCGGCAACCACGCGGTGTCCGCCGACGGAAGGATCTTTTACACGATCCACCCGGAGAGCCGTCCGAGCGATGCCAAGCTGCTCGAGTGGGTCGACGGTGCACCGAAGCCCTTCCCGAGCGCGGCGGCCCAATCCCTGTTCGAGACGCCATTGGGGGTCGTCGTGGATCGCCAGAACCGCCTGTGGACGGTGGACCACGGCAACCATGGCACCGGCAAGGCCCGCCTCTTGGCTTTCGATCTCGCAACCGGGGACGTGGTGCACGATCACACGTTCGATTCGTCCGTGGCGCAGCTCGGTTCCTTTCTGCAGGATCTGCAGGTCGACTCGAAGGGCGAGCAGGTATTCATCGCTGACGTGAGTTTCTGGAGGAAGAACCCGGGCCTCATCGTGTACGACATCGCGAGCGGCACAGCGCGACGGGTGCTGGACAGCGATCCCTCGGTGTCCGCCCAGGAGTGGCTGATTCGCAATCCCACCAAGGACATGGTGTTCTTCGGCGCCGTTGTGCTGAAACCCGGCATCGACGGGATCGCCATCGATCGAGACGATGAGTGGGTCTACTACGGAGCGATGGCGCACGACACGATGTACCGTGTCCTGGTGGCGGATCTGTCGGATCCTTCGCTGAGTCCCGAGGCCTTGTCCGCGAGAGTCCAGGCGGTGGGGGCCAAACCTCTCAACGATGGACTGAGCACCGACAACGACGGAAACCTCTTGATCACCGATGTGGAGCACGGGGCCGTCCTTCGGATGACACCCGAGGGTGAGTTGAGCACGTTGATCAAAAGCGACTCGATCCGGTGGGCGGACGCATTGAGCTATGGCCCTGATGGCTGGCTCTACCTGGCCGACAGTGCCATCCCGGACCAGATGCTCCGGTCGAAAACGCACATGGAAGCCAACGCGCCGTATCACATCTTTCGGTTCAAACCGGGCATCGACGGCGTCCCAGGCCAGTAGCGGACTCTCGACCGCTCGAAAATCCGGTGCCTACCCTAGCCCGGCTCGGAGCCCTTCCTTCCAGCGCGCGATCAGGCCGTCGTAGTGCGCATCGTTCTGACGAAAAATTCGCTCCATCGCTAAGCCGCGCATGAAGTAGAGGGTCATCTCGATCGCCGTCTTCGCGCGGCGGTCGCCGCGACCCGTGAGTTGCTTGAAGGCCCCGTAGATGCGTCCGCCTATGCTTCGCTCGTAGGTCTTCAGCCGCTCGAGCAGTTCCGGATCGGTCCGCGCAGCGACCATGAGCTCCACCACCGCCCAATACAGCGGCCCGGAGAACATCGCCCAAAGCATGTCGACCATCGCGTCGATTGGCTCGGCGCCCTCGTCGAGCCGTGCGTTGAGTTCAGTTTCAAACTCTCTTGAACGCTCGTCGGTGAGGTGCTCAATCGCGGCGACGAGCAGGTCGGCCCTACTTGGAAAATGATGCAGCTGAGCACCCCGAGAAAGCCCGGCCCGCTCGCCCACCTCTACGGTCGTCGTTCTCGGATACCCGACGTCGATCAGGCTCTCGATAGTAGCGTCGAGCAGCTTCCCACGGGTGATCCGACGGCGCTCCGCTTGAGGCACTCGTTCTCGCTTCAAAGTAGCGTTCGCTCCTGCTTTCTTCACACTCCGGGCTCCTCAGTCGCGACGGTACATGGTCACGACGGCGGCACCACCGAGTCCAAGATTGTGCTGGAGGGCGATACGAGCGCCCTCGACCTGGCGCTCGTCGGCCTGGCCGCGCAGGTGCCATACGAGTTCTGTGCATTGTGCGAGGCCGGTGGCCCCGAGCGGATGCCCCTTCGAAAGCAGGCCACCGCTCGGGTTGGTGACGAACTTCCCACCGTAGGTGTTGTCGCCGGCCTCGATGAACTTCTCGGCCTCGCCTTCTCCGCAGAGCCCGAGGGCCTCGTACGTCAGGACCTCGTTAGTGGTGAAACAGTCGTGGAGTTCGACCACGTCGACGTCCTCGGGCCCGATCCCCGATTCTTCGTACACGGCCTGCGCGGCGTTCTTGGCCATGTCGAAACCAACCATCTTGATCATCGAATCGTCAAAACTCGACCCGTAGTCGGTGCGCATGGTTTGGCCGGCGATGTAGACCGGATTGGAGATGCCCTTCTTCTTGGCGAAATCGTCCGAACACACGATCGCCGCCGCGGCACCGCAGGTTGGGGGGCAACACTGGTAGCGGGTCAGCGGGTCGAACACCTCGGGGGATGCCAGGATCTCTTCGACGCTGAGCGGGTCTCTAAAGAGCGCGTACGGATTTTTTGCGGCATGTTTGCGTGCCTTCTCGTTGACCTTGGCGAAGGTTTCGCGCTTGGTTCCGTAGCGCCAACGGTACTCTCTCCCGGCGCCTCCGAACATTTGAGCCGCGGCAGGCGCCGCAGTGAAACCTTGCACATCGTTCATCGTGCCGACGTGCAGATTCAGCGGGTTCGGCCGGTCGTCCCAAGCGCTGCCGAGCGCACCCTTCTTCATCTGCTCGAAGCCGACCGCGAGCGCGCATTCGACGATTCCGCCTTCAACCATCTGCTTGGCCAACATCAAGGCACTGGAACCCGTCGAACAGTTGTTGTTGACGTTGTACACCGGAATCCCAGTCAGACCGACGTCGTAAACCGCGCGCTGCCCGCAAGTGCTATCGCCGAACACGTAGCCTGCAACCGCCTGCTCGACTTCGCCGTAGTCGACGCCTCCATCGGCGAGAGCAGCCTTGATGGCCTTGGCCGCCATCACGTTATAGTCCTCGCTCTGTCCCGGCTTGGCGAACTTCACCATCCCGACCCCGATTACGTTTACCTTGCGTCCCATCGTTGCTCCTTGGCGTTCCCGTTCGAGAATCTAGATCAAGCCCTCGAGAAAATTCAGTTGCTGCGCAGGACGGATGTCTCCATCGACGCGAAGCTTGCCCGTCTGGTAGAGCGACTGCGGAGTCGCCTCGCCAGATGTGAGCGCGGCAAGATCGGCATCTTCTATCGTGATCGTGGTCGTAGCGCTGTCGGTCTCACCGGTCTTGAGCGCTGGCGGCTTGTTCTTGAGGTCGACCACCCACTTCGAGTCTGGGTCCCGTACATAGAACTGAATCACCGCACCAACCTCGTCAGCTAAGCGCGGCTGCTCGTCGAGGCGCTTGCTCAGGGCGTCGAAAAGTGCTGGCGCGATCGGCTCGTGCGCTTCTTGTGGCGCCACTGCGGCCTCGGGGGATCCCCCTCCGCTCAGTCGCGCGGCCGCCTTCTCCAAGACGAGATCGAAAGGCATGTTGGCAAGGGCTTCGAGCTTGTTCACGCTCATCATGTCGCCACCGACCTTGAGCTTGCCGCCCGAGAACAGCTTCAACGGGTCGGCCTCGCCCTTCTGAAGCGCGACATAGTTCTCCTCCGAGAGCTGCAGCGTCACATCGGGCTTCGCGGTTTCGCCCGCGCTGGCGTTCCCAGCCTTGAGATCAATCGTCCAGAGGCTCGCGGGGTCGGTCAGCTTCAGCTGAAAGACAGTCTGCGCCTTTTCGGCGACGGCGGGGTTCTCGCCAAGGTAGTGGTCGATCGCGGCGATGATGTCCGCTGCAGTCGCTTCAACGACTGCCTGGCTGTCGTCAGAGGCAGACTCGGGTTGTTTCTCCTTGGGCTTAGGAAGCTCCTCGAAAAGTGTGACCGCTGCGTTGGAGATGACCAGAGAGTCCCGTTCCTTCACTGTACACTGAAACACGATGCGCTGGTCGGACTCTTTCCACATCTCTGTGACGAGGGTGTCTCCGGGGTAGACGTTGGCCGCAAAGCGCACTTTGACGCTCTTGAAGAAGTCCGGGTCGCCGTCTGGCGCGAACGCTTCGAGGACGCGCCGCCCCGCGTAGCCGAACGTACAAAGGCCGTGAAGAATCGGTCGTTCGAAGCCGAACGCCTTAGCCATGCCGGGGTCCGCGTGAAGCGGATTCCAATCACCACTCAAACGGTAGAGCAGCGCCTGATTCTCAGGGATGAGGTCCTCGACGACGACATCCGGGTCGCGCGATGGAGGCACGTTGATGGCGGCTGCTGGGCCGCGCTCGCCGCCCCATCCACCTGCACCGCGAATGAAGGTGGTCATTTCACTCTTGATCAGCAGATCACCGTCTTCGTCGTACGAGTCGAGCGCGGTCACGACGAGGGCGCCTTTCCCTTTGTCCCAGATATCCTTGATGGTGCCTTTAGTCGTCAACGTCGCCGTCAACGGAAGCGGGCGCGTGAGTTCGATGTACTGCTCGCCGTGAAGGAGTCGGTCGAGACCGTAGTTCAAGCCGGGGACCGTGACGCCTTCCTTTGCGAACCCGAGTATCGTGTTGGTGCCCGGAATGACCGCGAAGGTCGGTAGCGCTTTCATACCGCCGCCGTGGCCCTCATACACGAGCCTGAGCCCTTCTTCATCGTTGGGGTCCGTGGCCGCTCCGACGCCGAGCGCATAGAGCGCCAAGTCGCGCTGGTCGTAGCTCGAGGTCCGGTCGGGGTATTGGGCCCCAAGCGCCTCGTCGACATCGATGAACTCGTTGCCACCCTTGCTAGGGCCCGCTTCGACGTTCTGAATGATCGGGCCGAGGGATTCCATGATGCTGCTGACATGGTCGACCTCGGTGAAGTCGTTGATCTGCTTCCAACTCGACCGGATGTCGTCTGGCGACACATCGCGCCCCAATCGAAACAACCTGCCCTTGGTTCGCTCCCAGCGGAGGCTCGAGTAGAAACCACCACCCACCTCGTACACGCCACCGGTGGTGTCGCTCTCCTCACTGCAAAGGTAAGCCACCATGGGAGATACATACTCGGGCTTGAGCGAGTCGAAGACCGCCGGCGGGAGCAAACCATCGGTGAGTCGAGACGCAGCGAACGGCGCAATGGTGTTGACGAGGACGTTCTTGCGCTGCCCTTCGAGCGACAGCGTATTTGCGAACCCCACCAGACTGAGCTTGGCCGAGCCATAGTTGGTCTGCCCGAAGTTCCCGTAGAGCCCCGCCGACGAGGTTGTGAACAGCACCCGTCCGTAGCCCTGCTCCGTCATGATCGGCCAAGCAGCCTTCGTGACCTTGTAGGCGCCGTAGTTGTGGACTCGGAAGATGATGTCCCAATCGGCGTCGGTCATGTTCTTGAACGACTTGTCCCGCAGGATTCCGGCGTTGTTGATGACGATGTCGACGCGACCCCAGGTGTCCATGGCCGTGCGGACGATCGCCTCTCCGTCCTCTACCGAGTCGTAGTTTGCGACAGCCTCCCCACCGGCTTGCTTGATCTCCTCGACGACCAGGTCGGCGGTCTCGGAGGATTTGCCCTCCCCACCGGTCGAACCTCCGAGATCGTTGACGACGATCTTCGCTCCCCGCGATGCCAACAAGAGCGCATGACAACGGCCGAGCCCTTGCCCTGCTCCAGTGACAATTGCTACGCGTCCGTCAAACCTGACTTCCTTGCTCATATGTCCTCAGCTTCATAAACAATCAGAGCTGACTGTTTATGCGGAACGGCACCATTGTCAAGGTGCCCGGTGCCAAGAGGCGACCGTTGTATGGGTCTTCGAGCCTCGGTAGGTTCGGCACCTCTCGAGGAGGCCCTCATGAAAGCCGTTTGTGTGAAGTATCAGGTCGACCCGTCATTCGCCGAGACCAACGCTGAGAACATCGGAAGGGTCATGAAGGAACTTCGAGACGCGGGGGCGATGGGGTCCGGTACCAGTCGTTTCGTCAGTCCGATAGCATGCCCTTCGTCCACTTCTGCATGTACAGGGACGAGGCCGCCCTAGAGAGTTTCACGAGAGAGTTTCACGGCAATGGCGAGCTACGAGATATTCTGAACCGGCACGTCACCTTCCCTGGCCATGCGGGCGAGACGCATCGACGAGCTGCGCGCCTTCTCACTGAAGGGGCCGAGGATGTAGACCCGGATGAGGAACTTCCAGAAACTCGACTCGGTGAGGCAGGGGTCGACCTGATCGGCGATCTTCGCATGCGCCGCCGGCGCCTTGCTCCAATGCATGCCCGGGTTGTCGTGATGGACGGTGTGCAAGCCGTTGTTGAACAGAAAGAGGTTCATCACGGGCCCCACGATGTTGCGTGAATGATTGATCGGGGATTCCTCGTCCGCGTGCACGTGCTGCACGTAGTTGAAGATCAACACGACGAATAATGAAACCTGCTGTGGGATGAAGATGTAGAGCAGCGCCTTTCGCCAATCGACCAGAAAAGCGACCGCGAGAAACCCGCCCAGCAACACGTACTGAGACATGCAGAACCAGAAGCGGCGCTGATTGATGCGGTATTGCTTCTTGAGGTAGTCCCGAATCGGCTTCTGTTGATGAATCCCGCTGACCGTCGGATACGTCAGGAGCGTGAACAAATTGGTCCGCTCGGTGTATCGATAGGTAACGGTGTAGTCGCCTTCGCGATTGTTGAACTTGTGGTGGTTCTGGTTGTGGGTCGGCACCCAGACAAATGCGGGGAAGCCGTAGAACAATGTCAGCCAGTAGTCCGTGATCGCATTCGCGGTCTTCGACTTCCAAATGGTCAGGTGATTGTGATTGTGGGCGATCACCGAAACCGAGACGGCCATGAAGAGGCTGGCTATGAACAACACTGGGCTGAACGTTTCGCGGCTCCATTGAACGACGAGAAGAGCCGTCGTGACGGCCATATACATCAAAGTGCGGATATCAGCAGCGTACCTAAGCATCGAAAGCTCCCAGCGGGCCAGCAGAAGTTGCCGACATGCGCCGTGTTCTTGCCCGCTTTCCCGGACGGGTGCCAGGCATGGTGCTGGCACGCCGCTTTTCGTTGAAGTAGCGTCGCCGAGAGCATCATGACGCGGGAACGCACACGACCTGACACCTCCGGGAAACCCGGCTACATCACACCCGAAGGCTACCGCCGCTTCGAAGAAGAAGCCGACCGCCTCTGGAACATCGACCGACCCAAAATGGCGAAGGCCGTGCAGGTCGCAGCCGCGGAGGGTGACCGCTCTGAGAACGCGGAGTACCAATACAGCAAGCAACGTCTCGCTGCGATCGATCGGCGGCTGCGTTTCCTGGGGCGTCGCCTGAAGGCCCTTACCATCGTCGATGAGACGCCGCCCGACGATGGGCGGGTGTACTTCGGAAGCTGGGTCACGATTGAAGATGAAGACGGCGGTGTTCAAACTTATCGTCTAGTCGGCCCTGACGAGACCGACGCAGCGAAGAAGTGGATCAGCATGGACTCGCCGGTGGGAAAATCGGTCCTCTCCAGAACGGTCGGGGACGAGATCACGGTGCGGCGCCCCAAGGGAGAGGTGACCGCCGAGATCATCGAGGTCCGCAACACACCGAAGCCAAACTAGCCAACACGAGCCGGCGTGCGAACGGCGCGGGTCACAGACTAGATGTCGTAGCCGCGTTCGGTGTGCTGGGTGAGGTCGAGGCCCACCTCTTCGTCGTCCGAATCCACTCGGAGACCGACGATGCTGGCCACCTTGAGCGAGATATAGGTACCGACCAGGGTCCATCCGATGGTGATGACTGCGGCGATGGATTGCGTCTTCAGCTGCGCTCCGATGTCGAGGCCAACCTGGTTGCCACCGAACGTCGGCGCCGCGAACACCGCGACGAGCAGCACGCCGACCAAGCCTCCAACGCCGTGCACCCCGAGCACATCGAGGGCATCGTCGTAGCCGAGCTTGATCTTGAGTTGGGTCGCCGCCCACCAACAGACGACGCCGGAAGTCATGCCTATGACGAAGGCACCCTCGGGTCCGATGAAGCCCGACGCCGGTGTGACTGCGGCAAGTCCGGCGATCGCGCCCGTGGCAAATCCAAGAGCGCTCGGCTTCCCGAGCTTCACCCATTCAATCGCGATCCATGTCAGGGCCGCGACCGATGCGGAGATCTGCGTCACTAGAATCGCCATGGCGGCGTCTCCATTCGCGGCCAGCGCGCTGCCACCGTTGAAACCAAACCAGCCGACCCAGAGCATGCCCGTGCCGGTCAGACACATCGTCATGTTGTGCGGCGTCATGGGGGTGTGCGGGTATCCCTTGCGTGAACCGACCATCACAGCGGCTACGAAGGCAGCCGTACCCGCAGTCAAATGAACCACGATGCCGCCCGCGAAATCGAACACGCCCATGTCAGCGAAGTAGCCACCCGCCCCGCCCCAGGTCATGTGGCAGATCGGGAGGTAGACCAACACTACCCACACGGCGGAGAACAACATCATTGCGGCGAACTTCATTCGCTCGGCGAACGCGCCAACGATCAGGGCCGGGGTGATGATCGCGAACGTGAGCTGGAACATGAAGAACAACACTTCAGGGATGGATCCCCAGAGCGCGTCCGGCGCCACACCGTGGAGGAACGCTTTGTTGAGAGTCCCGATGAACGAATTGGCATTGGTGGTGCCCTCGATCATTCCCGTCGTATCGAACGCAAGGCTGTAGCCCGCGACCAGCCAGATCACCGTGACGAGCGCGGTCAGCACGAAACACTGCATCAGCACCGAGAGCACGTTCTTCGTTCGGACAAGGCCTCCGTAGAAGAGCGCGAGACCGGGGATCGTCATGAACAACACCAGAGCCGTGGAAGTCAGGACCCACGCCGTGTCACCGGTATCCAAGCCGTCTTGCGCCCAGGCGCTCGTTGGCAACACCAATGCGACCGCGCCCACAACGCCGCCGAGCCCTAGCCATCGTCGCGCTCCTCTCATCGCTCCTCCAAACATTCCGCGGGAGGGTAATGAGTTGTGGCGCAAACAACAATAGGGCTATTGGGTTGAGTTGTAGGGCCTTCCGACTTGCAGCCAGTGGCTGACCGAAGGGTCGCTTAAACGGCGGTCGCCGCGAGCCCCAGGCGCCACCACTCAGCCGGCCGCGGTGCCGGACATTAAGAGGGTTGCCCCGGAGTAGCCATCGGATGCGAAACGAACTTCCGCGTAGAGCGTATCCGCAGGACCTCTTACGATCGGATATCCTCCCATGATGCGCCTACTCCCTATCTTGCCCTTGTTCGCGTTGCTTGCTTTGATCGGCTGCAATGATGCTGCAGGCGGAAGTTCGGCGAACAGCACCGGGCAAGCCCTCTATCTGGAGCCCCATGCCGACGGCAACACGTTTGCCTGTTCGACCTGCCATGCGCTGAGTGAACCGGCGTCGGATGGCCTTCGCCGTCCGGGGCATCCGATTGCAGATGCCGCGAATCGACCGTCATTCAAGAACGGCCAACTCGCGGAGCTGCTCGATGCGGTGAACAGTTGCCGCGTCGAATGGATGGCCGCACCGGCATTCGAGCCGAGTGATCCGCCATGGCTCGCGTTGCTGGATTACCTAGACGAAGCAGCGGGAGACGCCGAAGCCGCGGCGCTGACGTACCAGATCGTGGCCCCGCCGAGCGACCTCGACGGTGGCGACGAGATGGCGGGGCAGGACGTCTTCAACGAATCCTGTGTCGTTTGCCACGGGGTGGATGCGGTCGGGACGGTCCGAGCGCCGGCTCTTCAGGGCGCGCTTCTGGACGCGGAGACCATCGCACGCCGAACGCGTACCAGCGGAGCCGTCGACAGTCCGATCTATGAAGGGCTCACAGGGGGACGTATGCCTTTTTGGGCGGCTGACCGTCTCAGCGACGATGAGCTGGTCGATGTCATCGCGTTCGTGCTCGCCAACGACGGCGGGGCGGGTGGCGGAGGTGGAAGCGGCGGACTTCGTCCTTGCGAAGCAACCCACCCAAACGTTGGGCAGGTCGCGGATCTTCAAATGTTCGCACACCGCGTGTCCGGAACCGCGGTCATCATCGACGACTGCACGATTCGGGTCGACGACTTCGTATACGATGGAGGCGGGATCGATGTACGCTTCTATAGCGGGCTCCGGGGTAACTACGACGCGGGCTTCTCGATGAGTGAGAACGACTTGCGCCGGTCCGGAGGCTACGACGGAACGGAGACGGTCTACGCCCAACTTCCGGAGGGCCGCACGCTCGACGAGCTGGACGGCATCAGCGTTTGGTGCGTCCCTGTCGCCGCGAGCTTCGGAGACGGTCTCTTCACCGAACCCTGAGCAAAGCGTGCTTGCCGACACCAGGTCGGTGCGAGAAGGGTTCTCGTCTCATCGCCACTGGGATAGGGTGCCCCATGCGTTCGCCGATTGCATGGATATGGCGCGTCGCCTTGGCGGTTTCCGCCTTCGGACTGGCTCTCTATGCGTTTCAGAGCGGCGTGATCGTGTCAGACCGACCCGAAGTGCTCGGCGCCGGGATCCTGACCCACGTGTACTACTCGCTCGGGCTATTTGTTCTCGGTGGCCTCGATCTCGGTGTCCCGATCGATGGTCCGAACGGCGCGAGGAACGCGCTATGGCTAGCTTATTTTCTCGCTCCGCTTGTGACAGCTGGCGTGCTCGTCGAAAGCGCACTGCGGCTTCTCAGGCCGGCATGGATCCAGCGACGGAACCTCCGCGACCACATCATTGTGGTCGGTGTCGGAAAACTCGGGGAGCTCTTTCTCGAAACCCTCCACGCGGGGACGAAGAACCCGCGCGTGCTCTTGGTCGACAACCAGCAAAGTCAGCGGCTCCTCGCCAAAGCTCGCGACCACTACAGCGCACCCTACGTGTGTGCCGACATCCGCAACACGTCGACTCTGGAGATGCTCAACTTGGGGCATGCGAAGGGCGTCGCCCTTCTGACGGGTGACGACCTCATCAATCTCGAAGCGGCATGGGCCGTGCTCGAGGCCGAGCCGACGATGTCCGTGGTCGCGCATATCGACGACATTCGGATGAAACGAGAGATGGATCGCTTGATGGGGGATAGCGAAGGGCAGCGCATCCGAGCCTTCAACATGCACCACATGGCCGCAGACCGATTGTATGACCAGCACCTGGCGCCCCGCTTCGAGGCGACTTCAGCGCGCGACGTGGTCGTACTCGTCGGGTTCGGCCGCTTCGGTCAAACGATGCTGGAACATCTGCGACGAGAAGCGAGCGACGATCTCGAGCGAGTGGTCATCGTAGATCGGACAGCAAAGAACGCGGTCGCCGCGTTCAACATGCAGACACACGAATCTTCGTTTCCGGTGGACGTCGTCGATGGCGATGCAGAGGACCCCACGGTTTGGGATCAGCTCGACGCGTTACTGAAGAACGTCGCTCATCCCCCGGTGTTCATCTTTGGAACCGACAGCGATTCGTTGAACCTTCGGCTGGCCATGTTGCTCCGCAAGCGTTCTAGGAGCCTCGAGATCTTCGTTCGCTGCTTCCACGAGTCGCGCTTCTCGGCCGAACTCTCCAAAGAGTATCGATTCCACGTGATGGCGCTGGAGCGGATGATGCACGAAGCCCTCGAAGAACTGCAGCGCGAGTGGTTCAAGTGAGACTCAGCGCAAGCCCATGCGTTTCAGGCGCCGCTGCACATACGGAATCACTTCCTCTTCGAACCACGGGTTGCGAACGAGCCACCTTTGGTTTCGAGGCGAGGGGTGCGGCATCGGAATCGATCTCGGGGTAAACGATCGCCAGTTGGCGACGTTGTCCGTGAGCTTCTTGCTCGCCCCCTCGCCGAGATATCGTGCCTGCGCGTACTGCCCGAACAGCAGATAGAGCTCGAGATTCGGGAGGGCGCTGAGGAGTCGTTCGTGCCAAAGCGGAGCGCACTCAGGGCGCGGCGGGAGGTCGGCGCCCTTGCTCGTGCCCGGATAGCAGAATCCCATCGGGACGAGGGCGAACGCATTTGGATCGTAAAACGTGTCGCGCTCGACACCGAGCCACCTCCGAAGCCGATCGCCACTGGGATCATCCCACGGGATACCGGTCTGGTGAACTCTTCGCCCCGGCGCTTGCCCAATGATGACGACTCGAGCCTTGGTGCCGGCCTGCACGATCGGACGGGGCCCAGAAGGCAGTTGATGGGCACATTCAGTGCACCCGCGAATCTCTTTGAGGAGCGGCCTGAGCGCGACGCGGGGCATTTCGAGGATCAGCAGAAAATGCGCACGGCCACCGCGACCTGCGCGCCGAACCCGGCCAGGAACGCCATGGTTCGAATCCCGGTCAGACCGAATGCTTCTGCGGGGTAGTGTACGAGTCGAGCCACGAAGAACACCTGCGCGGCGAGAAGGATGCCATCCGCATCTCCCTTGCCCAGCGCGAAGGCCACCAGCACCAGGGTCGCGAAGACAGCCAGGTTCTCGACACCGTTGTAGTGCGCGCGCTTAGCCCGCCGCGCCCACAACGCCTGCTTGAGCTCGTCCTCCGGCTCGACGGGTCTCATCGCTCCCACGATCCCCAAGGCAACCATTCGCTGAAGGACATACGGAACCCAGAACAGTGCGGTCATGAGTGCCGTGGCTGCGAGCCATTCGAGTGCGTTCATCGGATCCTCCTATCAGAAAAGGGCAAGCGTTCAGCCTCCCTACCGCGACGACGCCGGCTCGTTACGCCAAATCGCCTCGTGATCTGGCCCCATCGTGCAGTATCCGGTCCTGAATCACCACTCTTCCGTCTGGTTGGGGAGCCTGATACCCTCCGGCATCGTGTCCGCTGTGATCACCGCACTCATCGTGTACGTCATCGTCTTCCACATTTGGGCGATGGTCCTTGAGATGTTCTTGTGGACCAAGCCGCTCGGGCGAAAAACGTTCGGGCTGTCCAAAGAAGACGCGGAAACCTCAAAGGCACTGGCCGCGAACCAAGGCCTCTACAACGGCTTCCTCGCCGCGGGTCTGGTCCTGAGCTTCCTCGTTCCGGCTCCCGACACGGCGTTCACGCTGCAGGTGTTCATTCTGGTCTGCGTGTCATTGGCAGGACTCTACGGTGCAGTCACCGCCAAGATGTCGATCCTGTTCATACAAGGCGTGCCGGCGATGATCGCACTCGCCCTGTTGCTTCTCGCCTGAGACCTCGAAGGGATCTGCGTTGGAGGACAAGCTAAGGGCCATCGTCAAGGATGTGCCGCCCTCCATCGTGGTGTTCCTGATCGCGCTGCCTCTGTCGATGGGCATCGCGCAGGCGTCCGGCATGCCGGCGTCACTCGGATTGATCACC